>NZ_RAZO01000081.1:2380-10094 GCF_004307535.1 Pseudomonas sp. Sample_9 | reverse complement strand
ACCCGCGCATCGAGGCGATTGGCGAGGTCGATACGCTGAACAGTCAGGTCGGCGTACTGCTGGCCGGTTTGATCGCCGAGCGAGAGTTGCATCCGGGGCTGAATGAAATCATTGAGGTGTTGGCGCCGTGTCAGCATCGCTTGTTCGACCTGGGCGGCGAGTTGGCGATGCCTGAATATCAGGCACTGAACGAGGCTGAAATCGAGCGTCTGGAAGCGGCGATTGATGTGTGGAATGAAGAGCTGGGGCCGCTGGAGAACTTCATCTTGCCAGGTGGTTCGATGTTGATTGCGCAGGCACATGTCTGCCGCAGTCTGGCGCGCAGTGCCGAGCGCCGCTGTCAGCATTTGAACTCGATTGAGCCATTGGCCGGGGTTGGCCTGGCGTATATCAATCGGTTGTCGGATTTGCTGTTTGTTGTGGCGCGGTTGATTGCGCGGCGGCAGGGAGTCGCGGAGATTCTCTGGCAGCCGGCTGCGAAACCTGAAGGAAAGTAGCGCCTGTCAGGACGCTTCGCGAGCAGGCTCGCCCCCACATTTGACTGCGTTCTGACTGAAGAAATGCAATCCACTGTGGGAGCGAGCCTGCTCGCGAAGAGGCCGCTAGCCTCAATCGAGAATCAAGCTTCTGGCCAAAACGCCCGAATCCCCGCCACACCCTGAGCCCCAACACCCCAAGCCTTCTCGCGTTCCGCCGGCCCTACTCCACCGAGCAGAAACACCGGTTTACTGAAATCGTCGATCAACGCCTGCGCCTGCTCCCACCCCAACGGCTGTGCATCCGGGTGCGTCAGCGTCGGCTGCACCGGCGACAGGGTGACAAAGTCGACGCCCATCTGCTCGGCCAGCGCCAGCTCTTCAGCGTTATGGCACGACGCCGCGAGCCAGCGCTCCGCCGGCAACGGACGTCCTGCCGCTGCGTATTTACGCAGCTGTGTCGCGGTGATGTGCCAACCGGCAGACGGGAAATCGCCGAGCCATTCGAACGGCCCTTTGATCATCAACTGTGCCTTGCCCGCACACAGGCCCACCGCATCGACCGCCAGATCACGGTATTTCGGGTCGTAGCCGTTGGGTGCGCGCAGCTGGATCAATTTGATGCCGCCGGCGATCGCCTTCTGAATGCCGCGCAACAAGGCCGGGCCTTCCAGATCCTCCGGAGTGATCAGGTATTCGGCAGGCAAACGCGCCGCCGCGACGATCGGCTGGTTGGCCGCCGGGAACTCATAGTTGATCAACTCCTTGGCGCTGACCCAGGCCAGTGGCTGACCTTCCGCGCCGTGGGGTTCGCCGCTGAACGCCGAGACTTCCCAGACATCCAGCAACACCTGTTTGTCCGGGTAATCGTGGCGAACCTTGATCAGCGGACGCGCAGCATCAACGACGATGCCCAGCTCTTCGTGCAGCTCACGAGCCAGTGCCGATTCGACCGACTCGTCAGCCTCGACCTTGCCACCGGGAAATTCCCACAAGCCGCCCTGATGCTGGGTGTCGGCACGGCGGGCGATAAGGATTTTGCCGGCGCCGTCACGAATGACGGCAGCGGCGACGTGGACGCGTTTCACGGGTTCAATTCCTCCAGTCCAGCCTTTTGCCACGCTTTGAAGGCGGGCCATTGGTAGACGGTTTCAACATAAGCTTCGTCGACTGCCGGCAACTTCACCTGATAGGTGCGCAGGCGCACGGCGATCGGCGCGAAAAAAGCGTCGGCGAGGCTGACACGACCGAACAGGTAAGGCCCCTCTTCCGTCGCTGCCGCGCGGCATTCGGCCCACAGCGCGAGCATGCGTTCGATATCGACCTTCACTTCTGGCGGCACCGGGTTCAGCGGTGCGTCCTGGCTCAGGTTGAACGGCATGTGATTGCGCATGGCGAAGAAGCCGCTGTGCATCTGTGCGCAGGCCGAGCGGGCCTGGGCGCGGGCGAAGGTATCGCTCGGCCAGAGTTGCTCGGACGGAAACTGCTCAGCGAGGTATTCAGCGATGGCCAGCGAATCGGCAATCGTGCCACGGGTGGTTTGCAGCAGCGGCACCTTGCCGGTCGGCGAATGCTTGAGCAGGCGCTCGCGGGTGTCGGGCTTGCCGAGCTTGATCAGCTCTTCGCTGTAGGGTGCGCCGGTCAGTTCAAGCGCCAGCGCCGCACGCAGGGACCAGGAGGAAAGCAGTTTGTCGCCGATGATCAGGTGCAGGGACATGGTGTGGCGCCTTTTCGTCAGAGGAAACTTCAAGATTTATTGTGTCGCAACCTCCGCTTTCGCGAGCAAGCTCGCTCCCACAGGTTCTGAGGTGTACACAACATTTGCGAACGGCCGTAACCACTGTGGGAGCGAGCTTGCTCGCGAAGAGGCCGGCAGCCCACTCCCACACCTTGAATCAAGTACGGTATTCAGCGTTGATCTTCACGTACTCATGCGACAGGTCGGTGGTCCAGATGATTTCGCTGCAATCACCGCGCCCCAGTTCGATGCGAATGGTGATTTCTTCCTGCTGCATCACCGCCGAGCCCTGGGCTTCAGTGTAGGTCGCGGCGCGGGCGCCACGGCTAGCGATGCACACGTCGCCGAGGAATACATCAATCTTGCTCACGTCCAGGTCCGGCACACCCGCACGGCCGACGGCGGCAAGGATGCGGCCCCAGTTCGGGTCGGAGGCAAACAGCGCGGTCTTGATCAGCGGCGAATGGGCCACGGTGTAACCGACGTCCAGGCATTCCTGGTGGTTGCCGCCGCCATTCACTTCAACGGTAACGAACTTGGTCGCGCCTTCGCCGTCACGCACGATGGCCTGGGCGACGTCCATGCACACTTCGAACACCGCTTGCTTCAGCTTGGCGAACAGCTCGCCTTCAGCGCGGGTGATCTCAGGCAGCGCGGCCTTGCCAGTGGCGATCAGCATGCAGCAATCGTTGGTCGAGGTGTCGCCGTCGATGGTGATGCGGTTGAACGACTTGTTGGCGCCGTCGAGCATCAGGTTGTGCAGCACCTCGCGGGAGACTTTGGCGTCGGTGGCGATGTAACCCAGCATGGTCGCCATGTTCGGGCGAATCATGCCGGCGCCTTTGCTGATGCCGGTGACGGTGATGGTCACGCCGTCATGCTCGAACTGGCGGCTGGCGCCCTTCGGCAGCGTGTCGGTGGTCATGATGCCAGTGGCGGCGGCTTCCCAGTTATTCTCCGACAGATCATCCAGCGCAGCTTGCAGCGCGCCTTCGATCTTCTCGACCGGCAGCGGCTCGCCGATCACGCCAGTGGAGTACGGCAGAATCTGGCTGGCATCGACGCCGGTCAGCTCAGCCAATTTAGCGGTGGTGCGCTCGGCGGCAGCCAGGCCCGGTTCGCCGGTGCCGGCGTTGGCATTGCCGGTGTTGGTCAGCAAGTAACGCACGGCGTTCTGTACGCGCTTTTTCGCCAGGATCACCGGCGCGGCGCAGAACGCGTTCAGGGTGAACACGCCAGCCACGGTCGAACCTTCAGCACAGCGCATCACTACCACATCCTTGCGCCCCGGACGCTTGATGCCGGCCGAGGCGATACCGAGTTCAAAACCGGCAACCGGGTGCAACGTTGGCAAAGGACCAAGACCAACAGCCATGAATGCGCTCCTTACTCAATGATGTCAGCACCGTCACGGAAAAGGACGGTGGGATAAATGGCAAAACGCCGCGACGGCAGGAGCCGGTCGCGGCGCGGGGTGTTCAGCGATTGAAACGGGTTTTACTGGATCTGCCCGTGGCAATGCTTGTATTTCTTGCCCGAACCGCAGTAGCACAGTTCGTTGCGGCCCAGCTTCTGCTCGTTGCGCACCGGGGCAGCGGCAGTGGCGAGAGCCACATCGACCTCTTCACCCAACGCTTCCGGCTGATCCAGCCCAGGCGCTTCGGCGTGTTCGAACTGCATGCGCGCAGCCAGTGCTTCGGCTTCCTGACGCAGGCGTTGCTCTTCGGCTTCCGGATCTTCGCGGCGCACCTGAACGTGCGAGAGCACGCGGATCGAGTCGCGCTTGATCGAATCGAGCAGCTCGGAGAACAGCGTGAACGACTCGCGCTTGTATTCCTGCTTCGGGTTCTTCTGCGCATAGCCACGCAGGTGAATGCCGTGACGCAGGTGATCCATGGTCGACAGGTGGTCTTTCCACAGGTCGTCGAGTACGCGCAGGACGATCTGCTTCTCGAACGAGCGCAGCGCCTCGGCACCGGCCTGATCTTCTTTCTCGTTGTACGCCGCCATCAGCTCGGTCATGAGCTTCTCGCGCAGGGTTTCTTCGTACAGGTGATCGTCTTCGTCGAGCCATTGCTGGATCGGCAGTTTCACGCCGAAATCGCTTTCGATCGACGCTTCCAGACCGGCAACGTCCCACTGTTCTGGCAGCGATTGCGGCGGAATGTGCGCGCTGACGGTAGCGTTGAGCACGTCCTGACGGAAATCGGCGATGGTCTCACCGATGTTGTCGGCGGCCAGCAACGTGTTACGCATGTGATAGATCACTTTACGCTGTTCGTTGTTGACGTCGTCGAACTCGAGCAGTTGCTTGCGGATGTCGAAGTTGCGGCCTTCAACCTTGCGCTGCGCCTTCTCGATCGCGTTGGTCACCATGCGGTGTTCGATCGCTTCGCCCGGCTGCATGCCCAGGGCTTTCATGAAGTTCTTCACCCGGTCAGAGGCGAAGATGCGCATCAGGCTGTCTTCCAGCGACAGGTAGAAGCGGCTCGAACCGGCATCGCCCTGACGGCCGGCACGGCCACGCAGCTGGTTGTCGATACGGCGCGATTCGTGACGCTCGGAAGCGATGACCTGCAAGCCGCCGGACTCCAGCACCTGCTGGTGACGCTTCTGCCAGTCGGCCTTGATCTGGGCGATCTGCTCAGGGGTTGGGTTTTCCAGCGAAGCGACTTCCACTTCCCAGTTGCCGCCCAACAGGATGTCGGTACCACGACCGGCCATGTTGGTGGCGATGGTCAGCGCACCCGGACGACCGGCCTGAGCGATGATTTCGGCTTCTTTTTCGTGGAACTTGGCGTTGAGAACCTTGTGTTCGATGCCTTCTTTGACGAGCAATGCGGACATGTGCTCGGAGGTCTCGATGGTCGCGGTACCCACCAGCACCGGACGACCGGCCGCCATGCTTTCCTTGATGTCGGCCACGATCGCCGCGTATTTCTCTTCGGCGGTGAGGAACACCAGGTCGTTGTAGTCTTTACGCGCCAACGGCTTGTTCGGCGGAATGACCATGACTTCCAGACCGTAGATCTGGTGGAATTCGAACGCTTCGGTGTCGGCGGTACCGGTCATGCCGGACAGCTTGGTGTACAGACGGAAGTAGTTCTGGAAGGTGGTCGAGGCCAGGGTCTGGCTCTCGGCCTGGATGTTCAGGCCTTCCTTGGCTTCGATGGCCTGGTGCAGGCCTTCGGACAGACGACGACCCGGCATGGTACGACCGGTGTGTTCGTCGACCAGTACGACCTGACCGTCCTGGACGATGTATTCGATGTTGCGGTTGAACAGCTTGTGCGCACGCAGACCGGCGTAGACATGGGTCAGCAGACCGAGGTTGTGCGCCGAGTACAGGCTCTCGCCTTCGGCCAGCAGGCCGACGCGGGTGAGCATTTCTTCGATGAACTGGTGACCGGCTTCGTTGAGTTCGACCTGACGGGTCTTTTCGTCAACGGTGTAGTGGCCAGCCTTGGTGACCTGGCCTTCGACTTCCTCGACGTGCAGTTCCAGCTGCGGGATCAGTTTGTTGATCTCGGTGTACAGCTTGGAGCTGTCCTCGGCCTGACCGGAAATGATCAGCGGGGTACGCGCTTCGTCGATGAGGATGGAGTCGACTTCGTCGATCACGGCAAAGTTGAGTTCGCGCTGGAATTTTTCATCCATGCTGAACGCCATGTTGTCGCGCAGGTAGTCGAAACCGAATTCGTTGTTGGTGCCGTAGGTGATGTCGGCGGCGTAGGCGGCGCGCTTCTCTTCCGGCGGCTGGAACGGCGTCACGACGCCGACGGTCAGGCCGAGGAATTCATACAGCGGGCGCATCCAGTTGGCGTCACGGCGGGCCAGGTAGTCGTTCACGGTCACAACGTGCACGCCCTTGCCGGACAGTGCGTTGAGGTAAACACCCAGGGTGGCCACGAGGGTCTTGCCCTCACCGGTGCGCATTTCGGCAATCTTGCCTTCGTGCAGGGTCATGCCGCCGACGAGTTGTACGTCGAAGTGGCGCATGCCCATCACACGCTTGCCGGCCTCGCGGGCTACGGCGAAGGCTTCCGGCAACAGCTTGTCGAGGGTTTCCCCTTTGGCAATACGGGCCTTGAACTCGGCGGTCTTGGCGCGCAATTGATCGTCCGAAAGGGCCACCATTTGCTCTTCGAAGGCATTGACGAGCTGCACCGTCTTGAGCATGCGTTTGACTTCACGCTCGTTCTTGCTTCCAAAAAGTTTCTTTAACAAAGGCGCAAACATATCGGCAGGATCTTCCACACTAAAGGGATGGAGGGCGGCCCCGTGAGTCGCCCGTGCAGCCCTCATGGCCGCATGCGAACGAGCATTCTACCCGGAAACGGTGGTGAGGAAAGTGGCGATGTTCCACGATGCTGGCACTGCGCTTTGACGGGGCTCACTTAAAATAGGGGCGTTTTGCTCAACTTCAACCCGTCGGGGGAAAGAAGTCAGGCGTTGATTTAATGAGCAAATCAGGGACAAAAGCAATGGCCCAGAGGTTCCGCAGCTTTCTGCTAACATGGCGCCTCTGTTATCTCAGGTGTTCAATCATGGCGTTTCGCCCTCTCACGGCCAGAGCACCCGCCGTTCTGTTACGTGAAGCCAAACCGCTCAAAGCCATCCTCGGCCATGCCCAGCGCCTGGAGCATTTGCAGCGCCTGCTCGAAAGCCAGCTGCAACCGGCCGCCCGCGAGCATTGCCGGGTGGCCAAATGGCGCGAAGGCGAGCTGTCGCTGGTGGTCACTGACGGCCATTGGGCGACGCGCCTGCGCTATCAGCAGAAACGCCTGCAACGGCAGCTGCAATTGTTCGAAGAGTTCGCCAACCTGACGCGGATCAAATTCAGCGTGCGCCCGCCGATCATTCAGCACCGGGCGGTTGGGCACACGATGGATCTGTCGAGCAGTGCGGCGGAGACGATTCAGTCGACGGCCGACGGGATCAGCGATCCGGGATTGCGCGCGGCGCTGGAGCGGCTGGCGGCGCATGCCAAAGGTAAAGCCTGAAGTAAAAGCAAAAGATCGCAGCCTTCGGCAGCTCCTACAGAATGAATGCATTTCAACTGTAGGAGCTGCCGAAGGCTGCGATCTTTGCTTTTAGCGGCGCTTGCTGCCGCCCAATAAAGACCCCATCAACCCGCGCACCAACTGCTTGCCGAGATTATTGGCCGCCTGACGCATCGCCGATTTCAACGCCTGCCCTGCCGCCGTGCCGAGGAATTCTCCCGCACGATCAGCCAGGCTCGGCTCTTCGGCTGCGGCTTTGCCTGCCTGTGTTTCGGCCTCGGGCGCCAGCCCTTTGCGTCCCATCAAGATCTCATAGGCCGACTCACGATCGATCGGCTTGTCATAGCGGCCCTTGAATGGCGAGCCGGCGATCAGCACGGTGCGCTCGGTTGCAGTCAGCGGGCCGATCCGCGACTGCGGCGGTGCCACCAGCACGCGCTGAACCATTTCCGGCGTGCCCTTCTCGGTCAGCGTGCCGACCAGCGCCTCACCAATAC
>NZ_RAZO01000081.1:0-2280 GCF_004307535.1 Pseudomonas sp. Sample_9 | reverse complement strand
ACCATTTCCGGCGTGCCCTTCTCGGTCAGCGTGCCGACCAGCGCCTCACCAATACCTAACTCAGTCAGCACCGACAGACTGTCGAACGCCGGATTCGGCCGAAAGCCATCCGCCACTGCCCGCAGGGATTTCTGCTCTTTGGCGGTGAACGCACGCAGGCCGTGTTGAATGCGCAAGCCCAACTGCGCCAGCACGTCATCCGGCAGATCCGCCGGCGACTGGGTGACGAAATACACGCCAACACCCTTGGAACGAATCAAACGCACCACTTGCTCCAGGCGTTCCTGCAACGCCTTGGGCGTGTCGCCGAAGAGCAAGTGCGCTTCATCGAAGAACAGCGCCAGCAGCGGCTTGTCAGCATCGCCGCGCTCGGGCAGTTGCTCGAACAACTCGGCCAGCAGCCACAGCAGGAACGTTGCGTAAACCTTTGGCGCCTCGTGCACCAGCCGACTGGCGTCGAGCAGATGGATGCGTCCACGCCCATCGGCGGTGGGTTGCAGAATGTCTTCGAGTTGCAGCGCCGGCTCGCCGAACAGGGCTTCGGCGCCCTGCTGTTCCAGTGTCGCCAAGCGGCGCAGCAGCGCCTGGCTGGAACCGGTGGTCATCAGCGCCGCGTCTTCGCCGAGCAACTGCGGATTGTCCTTGAGGTGGTTCAGCAGAGCTTTCAGATCCTTGAGATCCAGCAACAGCAAGCCTTCGCGATCCGCCACCTTGAAAGCCGCGTACAACGCCGACTGCTGACTGTCGGTCAGCTCGAGCAGGCTGCCGATCAGCAGCGGGCCCATTTCGCTCAGGGTGGTGCGCAGCGGATGTCCGGACTCACCGTGGATGTCCCACAGAGTCACGGGATAAGCCTGCGGCGTGTGACCGAGCCAGGGCATGCCGGCGATGCGCTCGGCCACTTTGTCCTGCGGGTTGCCGGCAGCACCTAGGCCGCACAGGTCGCCTTTGATGTCAGCGGCGAACACCGCGACACCGGCGTCGCTGAACGCTTCGGCCAGACGCTGCAATGTCACGGTCTTACCGGTGCCGGTAGCGCCGGCGATCAGCCCGTGGCGGTTGGCCAGGCGCATGGCCTGAGCGATGGGTTGCGCGGCCGGATCAGCGCCGATAACGAGTTGCAAGGAGTCAGGCATTTTCTCACCCAATGGTTAATCTTTGATGACACATGGCCGATACATAAATTGGATAGACCCGTCAGAAAATCGGGTCGGACATTTCCCTAAGGAGAGCCGGAAATATCAGTTTTTCAACCTTGCCCATAGTGCGCGTCTCTATCAAAGCACGCCCAGGACATTAAGACCTTAGCGGAACCCCAAGCCATGAACAAAAACCTGCGCTTCAGCCATAAGATTTTGCTTGCCGCCGCGCTCATCGTCATTGCCGCTTTCGCCTCGTTCACGTTGTACAACGACTGGCTGCAGCGCAATGCGATCCGCGATGATCTGAACAACTACCTCAATGAAATGGGCGAGGTCACCGCCGGCAACATCCAGACCTGGCTCAGCGGGCGCATTCTGCTGATCGAGAACGCCGCGCAGAACATCGCCATCAACCCGGAACCTGCCACGGTCGCCAGCCTGCTCGAACAGAAAAGCCTGACTTCGACGTTCATGGCCACCTATCTGGGCGATGCCACCGGGCACTTCACCATCCGCCCGGACGTGAAAATGCCGGACGGTTTCGATCCGCGCGTACGCCCTTGGTATAAAGGCGCCGAAAGCAGCAGCACTTCAACCCTGACCGAACCCTACATCGATGCGGCCACCGGCCAGTTGATCATCTCCATCGCCACCGCGTCGAAAAAGGCCGGGCAGAGCGTCGGCGTGGTCGGCGGCGACCTCAGCCTGCAATCGCTGGTCGACACCCTCGCCGCACGGGATTTCGATGGCATGGGCTACGTGTTCCTGGTCAGCGCTGACGGCAAGATCCTCGTTCATCCGGACAAGGCCCTGGTGATGAAGTCGCTCAAAGAAGCCTACCCGCAGGACACCCCGCGCATCAGCAGCGATTTCAGCGAAGTGACGGTTGATGGCAAAACCCGCATCGTCACCTTCGCCCCGATCAAGGGCCTGCCGTCGGTGAACTGGTACATCGGTCTGTCGATCGACAAGGATCAGGCCTACTCGATGCTCAGCGAATTCCGCACCTCGGCAGTGATCGCGACCATTATTGCCGTGGCGATCATCATTGCCCTGCTCGGCATGCTCATCCGCCTGCTGATTCAGCCGCTGCACGTGATGACCCGCGCCATGGAAGACATCGCCGACGGCGAGGGCG
>NZ_RAZO01000200.1:0-14703 GCF_004307535.1 Pseudomonas sp. Sample_9 | reverse complement strand
CCCTCTCCCGGAGGGAGAGGGGACTGACCGAGGTGTTTGGGGGAGATACGCCGACGTGAAAGTCCGAGTTGAACTCAGGATTGGAAAAGCCCACAAATCGGCTCCCTCTCCTCGGGGAGAGGGCTGGGGTGAGGGGTGAATTCACCGCCACTCCATTGCCGAACGGCGGTGCACCGTTCAAAAAAAAGCCGCGAAAAATCGCGGCCAAAAGGGAGGAGTGAACAAAACCCTTTGAAATCCGACTCAGGGCCGCAGTTCCGTCAAGCGCTGGCCCATCGTCGAATTCAGCAACCCATCGCTGAGCCGCCAGACATCCGCATCCACCAGCGCCACCCGCGCTCCGCACATCAGTTGGCGCCAGACCTTCGGTGGCATCCCCACCATGCGCCCGAAAGTGCGGGTGAAGTGCGAGTGATCGGAAAATCCGCATTCATAAACAATCTCGGTAATCGCCATCGAGGTCAGCAACAGCCCTTTGGCTTTGTCGATCTTCATCTTCAGCATCCATTCCTGAGGCGAGCAGCCGGTGACGATCTTGAACGCCCGGGAAAAGTGGCTGCGTGAAAGATTGCAATGTTCGGCAATCTCGCTGACGCGCAGGCTGCGGCTCAGATCGTGCAGCATGTAGGCCTTGGCGCGGCGTTCCTGCCAGCCGGACAGTGCGCCCAGTGGGCGAGCCAGGTGGCAGGAAGGGTCTGACTTCACCGATTGCGGGTTCATGGCGGCTCTCCTGATCGATGGGCAAAGTCTGGCCGCAGGCTTTATTTAAAGTCCTTAAACAAACCTTAAAAGTTATGAAGCCCAAGCCTCAGGCGTGAAACGGATAATCGACGTAACCACGCTGATCGCCGCCGAAGAAACTGCTCGGATCCGGCGTGTTCAGCTCAAGGCCATCGTGCAGCCGACGCGGCAGATCCGGGTTGGCCAGGAATGGCCGGCCAAAGGCGATGATGTCGGCGCGATCGGCGTTCAACGCCTGTTCAGCGGACTCAGCGTCGTAACCGCCAGCGAGGATCAGCACGCCGTTCCAGGTCTGGCGCAACTGGGCGATGATCGCGTCCCAGCGCGGGTCGAAGTTTTCGTCCTTGACCGTGCCGACCATGGCCGGCTCGACCAGGTGCAGGTAGGCCAGATTCCACTGGTTGAGCGTCTCGACCAGATAACCGAAGGTCGCTTCAGGCGTGTCATCGCCCATGCCCATGAAGCGACCCATTGGCGTCAGCCGCACGCCAACGCGCTCGGCACCGACTTCATCAGCGACGGCGGCGACCACTTCGAGCAGAAACCGCGCACGATTCTCGACGCTGCCACCATAAGCATCGTCGCGCTGGTTGCTGTTGCTGTTGAGGAACTGGTCGAGCAGATAACCGTTGCCGGCATGGATCTCCACGCCGTCCATGCCTGCGTTCAACGCGTTGCGCGCAGCGCGGCGATAGTCTTCGACGATGTCGGCGATTTCCGCCGTTTCGAGGGCGCGCGGCACTGGCACATCACCCCACACGCCATTGCCTTGTTCATCGACGATAAAGGTCTTGCCCGGCACTGGCAGGGCGCTCGGCGCCACCGGCAAACCGGCGTCCGGCTGAAAGCTTGGGTGCGAGACCCGGCCGACGTGCCACAGCTGCATGAAGATCAGACCGTCGGCCTCGTGCACCGCCGTGCTGACTTCGCGCCAAGCGTGGACTTGCGCATCGCTGTAGATCCCCGGCGTCCACGCATAGCCCTGGCCTTGCTGAGAAATCTGCGTGGCCTCGGTGATGATCAGCGCGGCACTGGCGCGTTGGCGGTAGTACTCGGCGTTCATTGCGGTCGGCACGTCGCCCGGCTGGCCAGCGCGCGAGCGGGTCAGGGGCGCCATCGCCACGCGGTGGGCAAGGGTATAAGGGCCAAGGGCAATGGGTTGAAACAGGCGGCGGGTCATGGGTAGCTCCGGATTTTGATGAGTAGGGTTCAAGTGCGGCAGCCAGGTGCCGCGCGCTGTGCAGGTAACTTAACCGGGGGTGGCGGGGCTGATAATCCGTGGCCGGCGCTACGCAGTTTTGCGCGCAACGCAACGGCACCCGCGCTCATCGCTGATGAACGCGGGCGTGGTTCAGGCGGGTTGGCTCGAGCGAGTCAGCGGCAGATTCAGCCAGCGCCGGCCGGTGGCATTGCTGACCGCGTTGCCGAGAGCCGCAGCCATTGGCCCTTGGACGATTTCGGCAGCACCGAGGAAGGGTTCGCCCGGTTGATCAAGCAGGTGCACATCGACTTTTTTCGGCAATTGCGTAAAGCGCAGAATTGGATAACCGCTCCAGTCATAGCTGCGAATGCCGCCGGCGTCGTAGGCGACTTTTTCGTAGAGCGTCCAGCTGGCCGACTGGACGATGCCGCCCTCGACCTGATTGCGCAGGCCATCTGGGCTGACAATCTGGCCGACATCGACCGCCGTCACCACATGATCGACACGGATCTCGCCAGTTTGCGGATGCACCCGCAATTTCACCGCAAGGGCGCAGTAACCCATGATGTTTTTGTAGCGGGCGAAGGCAAAACCGGTCCCCGCGCCGGGTTCGCTGCTCTTGTGGGGCCAGCCGATTTCGTCACGCACGCGCTCGATCACAGCACGGGCACGTGGGTCGCGCAGATGCGCCAGACGCAACGCCAGCGGATCGAGCCCGGCCTTGATCGCCAACTCATCGATACCCGCCTCGATGGCGAAGATGTTGATGTGCGCACCCAGCGAGCGCATGGCCGAAGTGCGGAACGGCATGGTGGTGACGAAATTCATGTTGATCCGCGTCGCGCCCAGCTCGTACAGCGGCACCGCGTTGCGATCGCCATCACCTTCGGGCTGGGCGATCGGCACCGAAGGCGCCGAGGTGAAGGGTTTTGCCAACAGGCGTGCCGGCAGCAGGCGACCAGCATTGACGATGCGTTCGTTGTGCGGCGTGGTCCACAGCTCGTAGTTCCAGTCCTGCAAACGGCCCTGACTGAGGCCGGCATCGACTTCGGTGACCATCGCCGAACTGTACGGCTCCCAGAGATTTTCCTGCTCGCGCATCCATTGCACCCTGACCGGCGTGCCCGGCAGGCGCATGGCGATCAGCGCGGCATCGGCGGCGGCATCATCGGCGCCGTTGTGGCCGTAGCAACCCGAGCCTTCGGTATGAATGCAGCGCACGCGGTCCGGCGGCAGACGCAGCATCTCGGCGATACCGGCGCGCAGCGGATAGACGCCCTGAGTGTGGGTCCACACCGTGAGCACGCCATCGTTGAACCAGGCCACCGCACAAGACGGACCGATCGAGCCGTGCATCAGATACTGCTTGGTCACCCGCGCCTTGAAGCGCGTTTCGGTCGCGCCGCTGGGATTGCCGTTGTTGCTGATCGGATAGCGCTTGGAGGGCAATTGCTTGAGCAAATCGTGAATCCCAGCGGCTTCGGGAATCGCCTCGCCGCCACTCCACTTGGCACTCTCAATGCCGCTGCGCATGGCCTTGATCGCTTGCCACTCATCATGGGCGACCACGGCCAGATAGTTGCCGTCGCGAATCACTTTGACCACGCCGTTCAACGCCTCGATGGATGCGGCATCGAACACCTGAAGCGTGCAGCCGGGACGCGGCGGGCGAATCACCCGTGCGTGCAGCATGCCCGGCAGGCGCATGTCCTGCACGAACGCCGCGCCGCCGCTGACCTTGGCCGGAATGTCCAGGCGCGGCAGGTTGTGGCCGATCAGTTTGAAATCGGCCGTCGCCATCGTCGGTGATTGCGCCTTCGCGTATTGGTGCACATCGACATGCTTGACTGCTTCGGCATATGCCATGCGCTGACCATTCGGCCCTTCGATGATGCCGTCGCGGGTGCTCAGTTGCGCAGCATCGACTTGCCAATTGCGCGCGGCGGCATCGACGAGCATTTCCCGCACCTGGGCGGCCGCGTTGTACAGCGCGGTGCCGCTGTCAAAAATACTGTGGCTGCCGGCGGTGTAGCCTTCGTTGGGCGTCAGCGCGGTGTCGGCGGTGAGCAAGTTGATCGCGCTGGCCGGCAGTTGCAAACGCTCGGCGGCAATTTGCAGCAACGCGGTTTTCACCCCGGTGCCCAGTTCGACCTTGCCGGTGTACACGGTGATGCCGTCGGCGCCGATGCGAATCCACGCGTCGAGGTATGGGTTGGTGCGCAGGCTGCCGGGCAGATCGGGGGCCAGCACTACGGTGCCGAGGGTGTCGACTTCGGTGTCGGCCAAGACACGCCGCGCTACCGGCATCAAGGTGAAGGCCATCAGCAACGCGCCGCCGCGCAGGACGGCCCGACGACTGGGGTTCAAACCGTTTGTTTCGCTCATGTCAGGCTCCCGTTGTGCCCGGCCACCTGTTTGATCGCCTCGATAATGCGCAAGTGCGTGCCGCAACGGCACAGATTGCCGGCCATGTGTTCGCGGATGGTTTGTTCGTCCGGGTGCGGGTCACGTTCGAGCAACGCCTGCGCGCGCATCAGCATGCCGGCGATGCAGTAACCGCATTGCGCGGCCTGCTTGTCGATGAACGCCGCCTGCAACGGACCGGGTTTCTCGGCGCTGCCGAGGCTCTCCACAGTGCGGATTTTTTTCCCTTCAAGGCCTGCGCACGGCGTCAGGCAGGCAAACACTGGCTGGTCGTCGACGATCACCGTGCACGCGCCGCACTGGCCCAGGCCACAGCCGTACTTGGCGCCGTTGAGGTTCAAGTGGTTGCGCAGCGCATACAGCAGCGGCATGTCCGGTTCCAGCTCCAGCGCTTGGGCGGTTCCATTGACGGTGAGAGTGATCTGGCTCATTTCGTCTCCTGACGTAACGCTTCAATAGTGGAAGAGAGGTCGGCCCATGGCTCATCGGGTTTGGCTTGTTCGCGCAGATACGCGGCGAGTGCGCCGAGCTGGGCGTTGTCGAGGCTGGCGGCGAACGGCGGCATCACCGGGCCGGGCGCGCCGGGAATGGCGGGCACGCCTTCGAGCACGGTCTTGAGAAAGTTGCGCGAGCTGGCCGCTTGCAGCGCCGAAGTGCCTTGCAGGCCCGGGCGGCCGTCGATTTCGCGCATCGGCGCGGCGGGTGCGTGACATCCGGCGCAGGCGCTACTGAAGAGCAGGGCGCCGGTTGTGTGATCCGCTGGAATACCTGGCTGCTTTTTCGCCGTGGTTTCGGTCACCGCGTGCGGGTTTTGCAGGCTCAGCAGGTAGTCGGCAATTGCCTCGGCTTCACTGGCCGGCAAGCGCGCCAGACTCAGGCTGACCGGGCGCATCGGGCCGGCGGGCGTACCGTGGCCATCGACCACATCGGCGCGCAGGTAGCCGACCAATTGCTCGCGATTCCATGGATTGGCGCGTTGGCCGAGGCCGACCAGTGTCGGCGCTTCCCAGCCATCGACGCTGCCGCCCTGAAGGTATTGCGAGGATTTCTCCGCGCCGATCAGGTTCAGCGGCGAATGGCAGCCGGCGCAGTGGCCCGGGCCGTCGACCAGATAGCGTCCGCGATTCCATGCCGCGCTGTGTTCGGCCAGCGGCGTCAGTGGCTCGCCATGCAGAAACAGCAGACTCCAGAACGACACCAGCGGGCGGATGTTCATCGGGAAGTTCATCTGGTTCTGCCGCGCCGGGGCTTGTACGGCGGGGCCGCTCATCAAGTAGGCGTAAGCGTCGGCGATGTCTGCTGCACTCATGCGTCGGTAGTGCACGTAAGGAAACGCCGGGTAGAGAAAGTGGCCGTCGCGGGCAATGCCTTCGCGCATCGCCCGCTCGAAGGCCGGCAGTGACCATTCGCCGATGCCGGTCTGCGCATCCGAGGTGATGTTGGTGGTGTAAAGCGTGCCGAACGGCGTCACCAGCGGCAGCCCGCCGGCCAGGTATTCGCCGCCGGGGCGGGTATGGCACACCGCGCAGTCGCCGGCCTCGACCACCCGTGCGCCGCGTTGCAACTGCGCATTATCGAATGACGTCGGCCGTTTGATTGGCGCGATCGCCGGGCGCCACATCAGCGCGACGGCGACGATCAGGCCGAGCACCGCGAGCACGCCGACGCTGATCCACAGGGTTTTGGATTTGAGCAAATGGCTGTTCATGGTCGGCAGAAAAACGCGGCGGACAGTGGCAGGACGAGTGCAGTGCGGGTCATGGAAACGCTCCTTGTAGCAGCCGGGGAAGGGCGCCGATGCGGACGTCAGCGCCAGGGCCAAAGCGTAGAGAAGACCCTTGCAGCGGAGAATCACCGGCCCGCGCAACAGCGCGTTGCGCCGCAAGCAACGTTGCGCGCCACGCATCAGTGCGTTGCCAGTGGCACGGATTCTCGCCCCCGCCGGCTGACCGTAGCCTTGGCACAACTTTCCCGAACTCAACGAGGTGTCACCATGCTTACGGGCAACCCTGCCGTTGCGGCCCCGGCCGAACAGCCTGCTTCACTCTCCGGCCTGATGGTCGCGTTTCTGGCCTTCTGCTGCGGCGCGGTCGTCGCCAACCTGTATTACGCGCAGCCCATCGTCGAACTGATCGCGCCGCAGATCGGCCTGTCCAGCGCCAATGCCAGCCTGATCGTGTCGCTGACCCAGTTCGGTTACGCGCTGGGCTTGTTGCTGCTGGTGCCGCTGGCCGACCTGATGGAGAACCGCCGTCTGGTGGTCGGCTTCACGCTCGCTGCCAGCGTGACGCTGCTGTGTGCTGGCCTGACTCATTCGCCGTCGCTGTTTCTGCTGCTCTCTTTGCTGATCGGCCTGACCTCGGTGGCGGTGCAGATTCTCGTGCCACTGGCCGCGCATTTGGCGCCGGAAGCCAGCCGGGGGCGCGTGGTCGGCAATATCATGAGCGGCCTGCTCTTGGGGATTCTGCTGTCGCGGCCGCTGTCGAGTCTGTTGGTTGAAGTGTTCGGCTGGCGCGGGGTGTTTTACAGCGCGGCGGCACTGATGGCGGTGATCGCGCTGATTACCGCTGTGGCATTGCCGCGCCGGGTGCCGACGCACAAAGCCACTTATGTCGCCTTGATCGGTTCGGTGTTTGCTCTGGCCCGGCGCTTTCCTGTGTTGCGCCAGCGTTCGCTGTATCAGGGTTTGCTGTTCGCCAGTTTCAGCCTGTTCTGGACCCTCGCGCCAATTGAGCTGATGCGTCACCACGGTTTCAGCCAGGCGCAGGTGGCGATCTTCGCTCTGGTCGGCGCGGTGGGTGCGATTGCCGCGCCGATTGCCGGGCGTCTCGCCGATGCCGGGCACGGTCGTCGCGGTACCTTGGTGGCGTTGCTGCTGGCGCCGCTGTCACTGTTGATCGCCGCGCTGCCGGGCAGTGGTTACGTATGGCTGGTGGTGTGTGCGGTGCTGCTGGATTTTGCCGTGCAGCTGAACATGGTCCTCGGCCAGCGTGAGGTCTACGCCCTCGACCCGCACAGCCGCGCACGCCTGAATGCGGTGTACATGACCAGCATTTTCGTTGGCGGCGCCCTCGGCTCACTGGTCGCCAGCCCGCTGTACGAACACTTCGGCTGGAACCTCTCGGCCGTTGCCGTGGCGGTGTTGCCGGCGCTGGCGCTGGCGTTGTTCCTGGGTCGCAAGGCTGATGGCTGAGGTCGCGATGAGGCCCGGCAAGCACGACGATACAAGACGTGTGGCGGGCGCTGATGCACAATCAGCGGCGTTCCCTCACCACCGGACCCCGCTTATGGACAAGTTGCTGGCATTGAAGATGTTTGTTGAAACCGTGCGCTGCGGAGGCTATTCCTCGGCGGCGCGCAAGCTTGGGATTTCGACGTCTTCGGTGACACGGCAAGTGGCGGGCCTGGAAAACGAGTTGGGCGCCAGCCTGCTCAATCGCACCACGCGCAATACCAGCGTCACCGTCGCCGGCCAGACCTATTTCGAGAAGGCCGTGGCGATTCTCGATGCCATCGACGAAGCCGATGCGGTGGTCGCCGATCGTGGCAGTGATGCCCAGGGTCGCTTGCGTATCAGCGTGCCGGTGGAGTTTGGCCGGCGACTGATTGCGCCGCACCTGAGTCGCTTGCTTGAACGCCATCCCGGGCTGGAGATCAGTCTGTCGCTGAGCGATCAGGTCAGCGATTTGCTCAGCGAGCAGATCGACGTTTCAGTGCGGCTCGGCTCGACGGTGGTCAGCGAGGACATCGTCAGCAAACGCGTCGGCCACTTTCAGCGTTGGATTGTCGCCAGCCCGGATTATCTGGCGCGCAGCGCAGTGCTCGAACATCCGCGGGATCTGCTTGAGCATCAATGCCTGCGCTTCGACTACGGCGGCAGCCATCATCACTGGACCTTTCAGGGCGACGAAGAGCCGATTCAGCTCAACGTCCAGGGCCGCCTGCAAAGCAACAACGCCGACATTCTTCGCGAAGCGGCGATTGGCGGTGGCGGTGTGGCGCTGCTGGCCGACTGGCTGGTGCGCGACGACGTCACCGCCGGGCGCCTGACGCGCTTGCTTGAGCACTATGAAGTCAACCCCGGCAGCGCCAGCAGTTGCATCAACGCGCTGTACCTGCCCAACCACCGTGGATCGAGCCGGATCAACGTGTTCATCGATTTTCTCGTGGAAATCCTCAAACCCGCCGCATAGCGCTGCACACTCTGTTGCTGCAGCCGCTGCACACTGCTTGTATGCTTGCGCCCCGGAACACGTGGCCGCCGTGAGTGCCGACGTTCGAATGATGGCTGGAATGGATACCGGACTTCCTTAAGGTACTGACGTGAAGCGTGATACTCGCCTTGTAATGCTCCTGCTGCTGGTGATCGGCTGTTCCCTGACTTCGCTGACGATCTGGAAAGTCTGGTCTTCGCGTGAGCGTGCACTGGCCGAGGTCGATGTGCATGGCCTGAACCTGACCCAGGCGCTCAACACCTACACCGAAGGCATCGTCCGGCAAAGCTCGCTGCTCTTGCTCGGGCTGGTCGAACGTCTGGAAACCGAGGGCGACGGCCCGGCGCAGATTCAGCGCATCCAGAGCCTGATCGACCGCCAGCAGCCGCTGATGCCACAGCTCAGCGGCATCACGATTTATGACCGGCACGGGCATTGGTTGATGTCCTCCAACCGACCGATTCCCGAGGGCGCCAACAGCAGCGACCGCGCCTATTTCATCCACCACCGTGACAGCCCGAGCCGCGAGCCGTTCATTGGCCCGCCGATCCAGAGCCGTGCCAATCACGAATGGGTGGTGACCATCAGTCGGCGCTTCAACGACGATGCCGGGCAGTTCGCTGGCGTGGTAGCGGTGACGCTGGGGGTGGAGAACTTCCTGCGGGTGTTCGGCAAACTCGACGTTGGCCAGGACGGCGCGATCGGTCTGTCTTACACCGATGGCACGCTGCTGGTGCGCTACCCGTTCCGCGAGCAGGACATGGGCCGCAATTTCTCCAGTTCGCCGATCTACGCCAAATACCTCGTCGACCGTTCGGTTGGCACTGCTTCGTACACCTCCAGCCTCGACGGCGTCGAACGTCTGTACGCGTTCCGCAAAAGCGAAACGCTGCCGCTGATCACCACCGTGGCCCTGGGCAAGGATGAAGCGCTAGCGGCGTGGCGCATCGAAGCGGCGCTGTCGGCGGTGGTAGTGATCGGGCTGCTCGGGCTGACCGGGTTGATCGGCTGGTTCCTGATCCTTGATATCCGCCGCCGGACTGAGGCTGAAGAGGCGTTGCGCGATGCCCAGCAGCAGTTGCTCGCGTCCAATCGACAGCTGGAATTGCTGGCAATGAAAGATGCGCTGACCGGCCTGGCCAACCGCCGCTGCTTCGATGAAACCCTGGCGGTGGAAGCGCGACGGGCGCAGCGTGACGGGACGTCGCTGGCCTTGCTGATGATCGATATCGACCACTTCAAATTGTTCAACGATGCCTTGGGCCACGTTGCTGGCGATGCCTGCCTGCAAGCGGTCAGCAAGATTCTTGAAGGCTGCGTGCGACGTCCCTCGGATCTGATCGCGCGCTACGGTGGCGAAGAAATAGCGGTGATCATGCCGGCCACCGACAGCGCCGGGGCGACGGTGGTGGCGCAACTGATGCTCGAGCGTTTGCAGCAGGCGAACATTGCCCACCCGGGCAGTCCGTTTGCTCGGATTACGGTGAGTATCGGTATGGCGGTGGGGACGGGCGCTCAGCTGGATTCGCGGCCGGCGTTGATCCAGACCGCCGATCAGGCGCTGTACCGCGCGAAAGCGGCGGGGCGCAACGGGATGGCCGGGCAGGCCTGAGGCGCACTAGAAAGCTTCGCCGTTATCCAGTTTCGCCAACAGCATTTGTCCGCGTTGCCACAGTGCATCCTGCTTGGCCAACGGCATGCGGTCGAGGTTCTTGTACATCATGCCCATGCGCTGATTGCCACGCAGAATGTCGCCGTGGCGCATGAGGAAATGCCAGTACAGCGCATTGAACGGGCAGGCATCGTCCGCGCTGCTTTCCTTGACCTTGTAGGCGCAGTCGCCGCAGTAATCCGACATCCGATTGATGTACTGGCCGCTGGCGCAGTAAGGCTTGGAGCCGAGATAACCGCCGTCGGCATGCATGACCATGCCAAGGGTGTTGGGTAGTTCGACCCAGTCGAAGGCGTCCATGTAGATCGCCAGATACCACTCACAGATTTCCTTCGGCGCAATCCCGGCGAGCAAGGCAAAGTTGCCGGTGACCATCAGCCGCTGGATGTGGTGCGCGTAGGCATGTTGCAGGCTTTGGCCGATGGCCTGGCGCATGCAATTCATCTGCGTTTCACCCGTCCAGTAGAACTCCGGCAGCGGGCGCGTGTTGCCAAACACATTGCCCTCGGCGTAATCCGGCATCTTCAGCCAGTACACACCGCGCACGTATTCGCGCCAGCCGATCAACTGTCGAATGAAGCCTTCGGCCGCGTTGAGGCCGATGCTCCCCGACCAGTAAGCCGCCTCGACATCGCTGCACAGCTGGCGCAAATCGAGCAGGCCGATGTTCAGCGCGGCACTGATCCGCGCGTGAAACAGGAACGGTTCATCACTGGCCATGGCGTCCTGGTAATCACCGAAGCCGGCCAGTGCATAGTCGAGAAAGTATTGCCACAGGGCCTGTGCGTCGGCGTGGGTCACCGGGTAATTGAAGTCATCCAACGTGCCGTAATGGCTGGCGAAGCGCTCGCCGACCAATACCAGAACCTCTTGGGTGATTGCGTCATTGGCGAAACGCGCCGGGTAGGGCGGTCTGGCGTGTTTGGGCAGCGCCTTGCGATTCTCCGCATCGAAATTCCACGCACCGCCGACCGGCGTGCCGTCGCCATTGAGCAGCAGCCGACTCTTGCGCCGCATCTCGCGGTAGAAAAACTCCATGCGCAGTTGCTTCTTGCCGCTGGCCCAATTGGAGAACTCTTCGCGGGAGCAGAGGAAACGGCGGTCTGAATGCCAGTGCACGGGCAAGCCCGAATCTTTGATTGATTGCTCAAGGCGCCAGTCGCCGCATTCGGTGATATGAATCTCTTCGGCGCCGGTGAGGGTTTGCCAGCGCTGTAGTTCGCCGGGAATTGAGCCGCTGTTGTCCGGGGCGTCGAGGCGGACGTATTGGACACGGTAGCCTTTATCGCGCAACGCCTCGGCAAAGTGGCGCATGGCGCTGAAGATCAGAGCGATTTTTTGCGGATGATGGGCGACGTGGGTCGCTTCCTCCATGACCTCGACCATCAGCAGCAGGTCGTGCTGGGGATCGAGTGGCTGCAGGGAGGCCAGGTCGAAAGACAGCTGGTCGCCGAGGATCAGGAGCAAGCGGTGGGCAGGTGGCATGGAGCGAAATCCGGTCAGCGATTCGAACTCCAATAGTTATACAGATTGTTTGCTATGTATAGGTTTTAGCGGCCACTGACATCCTGTAGTGGGAGCGAGCCTGCTCGCGAAACCGTCCTGTCAGTCAATACAAGTGCTGACTGACACGCCGCCTTCGCGAGCAGGCTCGCTCCCACAGGGATTTGTGTTGTGTGCTTATGCGGGGTAGGTCGGATAGTCGATATAACCCTCGGCACCGCCGCCATACACCGTCGCCGGATTCAACTGATTCAACGGCCAGTCATTGGCCATCCGCGCCGGCAGGTCCGGGTTGGCCATGAACGGTCGGCCAAACGCAACGAGATCGGCCAGCCCCGACTCAAGCAATTGCGCGCCGGTTTTGGCGGTGTAGCGGCCGGCATAAATGATCGCGCCGCTGAACGTGTCGCGCACGGCCTGGCGAAAGGTCTGCGGCATCGCTGGCGCGTTGTCCCAGTCGGCTTCGGCGATCGACAGGTAGGCGATGCCGACGTCTTCAAGAATCTTGATCGCGGCAATGTAAGTTGTGTGCGGATCTTCCTCGACCAGGCCCAGGTACGTCCGCGCTTCATCGGTGGTAGTGAACAGCGGCGCAAACCGCACACCGACCTTGTCCTTGCCGATGCATTCGGCGACGCCGGCCACCACTTCGCGCAAAAAGCGCAAGCGATTGTCCAGCGAGCCGCCGTACTGGTCGGTGCGCAGGTTGCTGTGGGCGGAGATGAACTGGTTGACCAGATAACCGTTGGCGCAATGCAGTTCGATGCCGTCGAAACCCGCATCCATCGCGTTGCGCGCGGCCTGGATGTACAGCTGAATCAGTTCCTGCACTTCATCGGTGCTCAACGCGCGCGGAGCGGACGGCGGCACCAGTTCACCGACACCGGGCGCGGTTTCGATGAACACGCTGACGCGGTCCGTCGCCACCGCAGAGGCCGACACCGGCGCATCGCCGTTGGGCTGCAACGCCGTGTGCGAGACCCGACCGACATGCCAGAGCTGGGCAAAGATCACGCCATCCACGGCGTGCACCGCCTCGGTGACTTTGCGCCAAGCGGCGATCTGCTCCGGCGTGTGAATGCCCGGCGTCCAGGCATAACCCTGGCCGCGCGGTTCGATCTGCGTGCCTTCGGTGACCAGCAAACCGGCACCGGCGCGCTGCTGGTAATACTCGGCCATCAACTCGTTGGCGACATTGCCCGGTTGTGTGCTGCGCTGGCGGGTGAGAGGCGGCAGAACGATGCGGTTTTTCAGGGTGTGGGCGCCCAATTTGGCAGGCGTGAAGAAAGCGTTATTCATGGAGTAAGCCTTGAGTCTCATTAGACCAGTCGACTAGTGACTGGGCAAAAAAACAACGCCGGGCTGTACGCACGCGGCGTTGATCGGGGTAGAGCGAGGGATTCAGCCGAGCATCTTCAACAGCTTTTCGGCAACGGCGGCAGAGCTGGCCGGGTTCTGGCCGGTGACCAATTGCCCGTCAGCGACCACGTGCACCTGCCAGTCGGCAACTTTCGAATAGCGCCCGCCCAGACGCTGGAACTCGTCTTCGATGAGGAACGGCACCACGTCAGTCAGGCCGACCGCCGCTTCTTCGGCATTGGTGAAGCCGGTGACATCACGGCCCTTGACGATTGGCTGGCCGTCAGCGCGCACCACATGACGCAACACGCCGGGTGCGTGGCAGACAAAACCGTGAGGTTTGTTGGCGCGGTCGAAGGCTTCGATCAGCGCAATCGAGGCCTTGTCTTCGGCCAGATCCCACAACGGGCCGTGGCCACCTGGGTAGAACACTGCGTCGAAATCCTCAGCCTTCACGTCAGCCAAACGGCCAGTGGTGGCCAGTGCTTGTTGTGCGGCCGGATCGGCGCGGAAGCGGTCGGTTTCGGCAGTCTGCGCGCTTGGCTCATCGCTTTTCGGATCGAGCGGAGGCTGGCCGCCGGCAGGCGATACCAGGGTGACGTCGGCGCCGGCGTCCTTGAAGGCAAAGTAGGGCGCGGCGAACTCTTCCAGCCAGAAACCGGTTTTCTTGCCAGTGTTGCCGAGTTGATCGTGGGAAGTCAGAACCATCAAGATTTTCATAGAGCACCCTTGGGTTGGTCTGGCATCGGCAGAAGGCGAGGGATTCGCTTGTTGTCGGTGCCGCATGAATTTGTGTGTCGGGGCGCAGCATAGTTTCCAATTAGACCAGTCGTCTAGTAATTTTTTCAGAAAATGTTTTTGCCCGTCGGTTATGGCAAACTCCCGGTCCTGAAAACTATACGACTGGTCTATTGTCTGGAATTTTGCGCACCATGAAGCCGACCTTTGACGACACCCGCCAACACTTGCTCGACACCGGCCACCGGATGATGGCCGAGAAGGGCTTCACCAGCGTCGGCCTCAACGAGATCCTGCAGACCGCCGGCGTGCCCAAGGGCTCGTTCTATCACTACTTCAAATCCAAGGAGTTGTACGGCCAGGCGCTGCTCGAGGATTACTTCGTCGACTACCTCGCGGACATGGAGCGCCGCCTGACATTGCCTGGGCTGTCTGCCTTCGAGCGTTTGATGGATTACTGGCAGGGCTGGCAGAACCGCTGCACCCTCGAAGGCCACGGCGATGAATGCCTGGTGGTGAAACTCAGCGCCGAAGTCGCCGACCTGTCCGAATCGATGCGCCTGACCTTGCGCGACGGCGCCGAACGCATCGTCGCGCGCATCACCGAATGCATCGAACAAGGCCAGACCGACAAAAGCCTGCCGGAGGGCGATGCGCAGAAGTTGGCAGAGACGCTGTATCAGCTCTGGCTCGGCGCCAGCCTGCTGAACAAATTGCAGCGCACCGGACAGTCGCTGCAGACCTCTATGGCGATGACCCGGCAGTTGTTGCAAGTCTGAGCCTCGCCGCAGATCCCTGTGGGAGCGAGCCTGCTCGCGAAGAGCGCGGCACATCCAACATCTTCTTTAACT
>NZ_RAZO01000102.1:0-1357 GCF_004307535.1 Pseudomonas sp. Sample_9 | reverse complement strand
TATTGAATCGTCACGCCGTAGCCCTTGACCGGGTTGGCGTCGCCCTGGGTCTGCAGCTGCTCGAAGTAAGCCAGGTTGCCCACCGAGGTCACCACGTCGATGTCGCCATTGGGCGCGCGAGTCATGGTCACTGTGTTGCCTTTGACGATCATCGAACCCTGGGTAATGATCACGTCACCTTTATAGGTGGCGATGCCATTCTTGTCGTCCAGTTGGGCGTCGTCGGCCTGAATGCGGATAGGCTGCTGCTGATCGTTCGGCAGGGACCAGGCGCTCGCGCTTCCCAGTGCTGCGCCCAGACTGAGCAAAATAGGGAGGGTTTTAACGAGCCTCATACTGTCCTCTTACGTTCGATTGCAGGTGTATCCTGCTTTCCTTCAGGTACGCTTTCATTCCGACGCCAGTCGATACACCGCCAGCGCCCTCGATTCTAACGGGTTGCGCAGTCTGCGCATATTCCTGCTGCGGGAACACGGTCATGCGGGTGCTGGTGATCAGGGTGCCGCGCTGTTTCTCGTCGGTGCGCTGTACGCGTACCGAGTCGATCAATTCCACTTCGGTACCGCCCGAATTCACTTCGCCGCGCTCACTGGTCACGTGCCATGGGAAGTCGGTGCCGCGGTACATGTTCAAATCAGGCTTGGTCACCAGGGTGATATCGGTAGCCTTGACGTGCTCGGCCTTGTCGGAGGTCATCTCGTATTGCACCTTGCCGTCGGGCAGGTACTGAATGGTATGCGTGTTGGTCGCGTACCAGTCGATCGGATTCTCGGCAGCCGAAACCGGTGGCTTGTCGAGGAAGCGTTCCGGGCTGATGTTCCAATAGCCGACCGCAGCGAAAATCGCCGCGATGCAGCCGAACAGCAGGAAGTTGCGAAACTTTTTGCTAAACATGGTCAGGCTCACAGGTACGCGGCGTTGGCCGCTTCAAGGCGGCCCTGGGCGCGCAGGATCAATTCGCAGAATTCGCGGGCGGCACCTTCGCCGCCGCGGGCGCGGGTAACGCCGTGGGCGTGTTCGCGGACAAAGTCGGCAGCGTTGGCCACCGCCATGCCCAGCCCTACACGGCGGATTACCGGCAAGTCTGGCAGATCGTCACCGAGATAGGCGACTTCTTCATAGCTCAGGCCCAGTTGTCCGAGCAGGCCGTCGAGCACCACCAGTTTGTCTTCGCGCCCCTGAAACAGGTGCGGGATGCCGAGGTTTTTCGCGCGGCGCTCGACCACCGGGGTTTTGCGGCCACTGATGATCGCCGTTTGCACGCCGGCATTCATCAGCATTTTGATGCCCTGGCCGTCGAGGGTGTTGAAGGTCTTGAACTCGCTGCCGTCTTCGAGGAAGTACAGGCGGCCGTCGG
>NZ_RAZO01000467.1:12917-14730 GCF_004307535.1 Pseudomonas sp. Sample_9 | reverse complement strand
AGTAGAAGTACTCCAGGTGCTTGAACTCGGTCTTGCAGGCCGAGAACAATTCCTCGCAGATCTTTACGTGCGCGTCCATCGAGCCGCCGATGTCGAATAACAGCAACAGCTTCACCGTGTTGCGGCGTTCCGGGCGCATCTGGATATTCAGCAGGCCGGCGTCCTTGGCGGTGTGGTCGATGGTGCCGTCAATGTCGAGTTCTTCCGCCGCACCCTGGCGGGCGAACTTGCGCAGACGACGCAGGGCGACCTTGATGTTGCGCGTGCCCAGTTCCACCGAATCGTCGAGGTTCTTGTACTCGCGCTGGTCCCAGACCTTGACCGCTTTGCCCTGACGCTTGCCGGCATCGCCAACCCGGATGCCCTCCGGGTTGAAACCGCCGGAGCCGAACGGACTGGTGCCACCGGTGCCGATCCACTTGTTGCCGCCGGCGTGACGTTCCTTCTGTTCTTCCAGACGTTTCTTGAATTCTTCAATCAGCTTGTCCAGCCCGCCAAGGGACTGGATCTGCGCGCGTTCTTCGTCGCTCAGCGAGCGCTCGAATTCCTTGCGCAGCCAGTCTTCGGGAATCAGCGCCTGCAAGTGATCGTCGAGTTTTTCCAAGCCGTTGAAATAGGCGCCGAACGCGCGGTCGAACTTGTCGAAATGGCGTTCGTCCTTCACCAGAATCGCCCGCGACAAGTAATAGAACTCGTCCATGTCGGCGAAGGTCACGCGCTGTTTCAGCGCGTTGATCAGGTCGAGCAACTCGCGCACCGACACCGGTACCTTGGCTGCACGCATTTCGTTGAACAGGTTGAGCAACATGGCAGCAGCCTCTTAGCGGGTGCCGCGCCGGCTCATGAACGCCAGGCGCTCAAGCAGTTGCACGTCCTGTTCGTTCTTCACCAGCGCGCCTGCCAGTGGCGGGATGGCTTTGGTCGGATCGCGCTCGCGCAGCACCGCTTCGCCGATATTGTCGGCCATCAGCAGTTTCAGCCAGTCGACAAGCTCGGACGTCGAAGGTTTTTTCTTCAGGCCCGGTACCTTGCGCACGTCGAAGAACACGTCGAGCGCTTCGCTGACCAGATCCTTCTTGATGTCCGGGTAGTGCACGTCGACGATTTTCTGCAGGGTAGTGCGGTCGGGGAAGGCGATGTAGTGGAAGAAGCAGCGGCGCAGGAAGGCGTCCGGCAGTTCTTTTTCGTTGTTGGAAGTAATGATGATGATTGGACGCTTCTTGGCCTTGATGGTCTCGTCGATCTCGTAAACGTAGAACTCCATCTTGTCGAGTTCTTGCAACAGGTCGTTGGGGAACTCGATGTCGGCCTTGTCGATTTCGTCGATCAGCAGAATCACCCGCTCCTCGGACTCGAAGGCTTCCCAAAGCTTGCCTTTCTTCAGGTAATTGCGCACATCGTGGACTTTTTCATTGCCCAGCTGCGAGTCGCGCAAACGGCTGACCGCGTCGTACTCGTACAGACCCTGATGGGCCTTGGTGGTGGACTTGATGTGCCAGGTGATCAGCTTGGCACCGAACGACTCGGCCAGTTGCTCGGCGAGCATGGTCTTGCCGGTGCCCGGCTCACCCTTGACCAGCAGCGGCCGTTCCAGGGTGATGGCGGCGTTGACCGCCAGCTTCAGGTCATCGGTGGCGACGTAGGCCTGGGTGCCTTCGAACTTCATCTGCAAATCCTCGAACGGTAACGCTGACCTTACGGGCAGGGCGGGGCGAAATAATCGGATGCCCGACTATAACGCGCGCGCCGGTCGACTGTGAACGCAGACGGCTTATTCAGTCTCTGAATGGAGCGTCACATGTTGACTCAGTCT
>NZ_RAZO01000467.1:0-12817 GCF_004307535.1 Pseudomonas sp. Sample_9 | reverse complement strand
GAACGCAGACGGCTTATTCAGTCTCTGAATGGAGCGTCACATGTTGACTCAGTCTTGGCGGATGGCCGAATATTTTGTCAACCGCAAAAATTAACCCTCATCCGGCTTCGGCCGCTCATATCGCGCATTGAATGCCTGGATGAAGCCATTGCGCAAAATCTGCAAAAACGCTTCGAAGGCGTTGACGTTCTGCTGGTGAACATTGCCGCTGAGTTCGACGCGAGTGGCGAACTGGTTTTTGTTCTGGTTCTTCAGCACGGTCTCGGTGCCGCCGACCAATGCTTCCCAGATTGAGCGGAACAGGCCTTTGTTCTTGTTTTCGACGTCTTGCTGCCAGTTGAATACGTCGACGTCGCGCAGCAGGGGTTTGATGTAGCCGGTGAGTCGGGCTTTCTCTGCCTTGGCTTCGATGACCACATCGCCGTGGCCGGCGTTGAAGTCGAATTTGCCGTAGGCGGCGGCAAAGTCGTTCATGCGTTTGAGCTCGATGTCACGGGCGCGCAGGCGGAATTCGAAGTCTTCGAAGTTGCTCAGTGGATCGAAGGTGGCGGTGGTTTCAAGTGGCGCGTGGCCTAGGAGCAACGCCTTGCCTTCAAAGCGCGCGTCGCGCTTGCCTTCCTTGTCGACCACATTGGTCAGGTTGTAGATGCTGGCGTTGACGTTGCTGGCGTTCATGTTCACCGGCGGCTTGGAGTTGAAGTTGCGGAAGGTGATACGGCCGTCGTTGATCTGCACTTCATCGAGGGTGATCGGCAGCAGCTTGCCCAACTGCTCACGCCAGTCGGTGCCCTGACCGGTCTGCGAGTTCTGTTTGTTGGGGCCACCGTCGACAAAGTTGATTTCGGGGTTGAGAAATTGCACCTGCGCGACCACGGCATGGTCGTACCACAACGAATGCCAGCTCACCGACAGATCGATCAACGGCGCATCGACGAACGGCACCGGCACCTTGCCATCGACCTTGACGATTTTCAGGCCATTGATTTTGTAGGCGCCGCGCCACAGCGCGAGGTCGACATCGGTGATCTGGCCACGGTAATCGCCCATGTCCGCGAGCTTGTCATTGAGGTAGTCGCGTACCAGATAGGGCAGGGCGAAATGCAGGGCGACCAGCAGCACCACGACACCCGCCAGGGTCCAGAGCGGCCAGCTGTAACGACGTTTCATGCCATTGTTCCTTCAAGAGTGTGGCTTGACGATTCAAAGCGATTGACTCCGCGCGTTTGCAGACGTTCGACCCGACTGGACTGTGATCGGCAACGGGCTTACCTTGGAAGGCTGAATTCAACGCTGCATAAGGACCCAGCCATGAGCCGTATTTACGCTGACAACGCCCATTCCATCGGTAATACGCCGCTGGTCCAGATCAACCGCATCGCGCCGCGCGGGGTCACCATCCTCGCCAAGATCGAGGGGCGCAATCCCGGTTACTCGGTCAAATGCCGGATCGGCGCCAACATGATCTGGGACGCCGAAAGCAGCGGCAAACTCAAGCCAGGCATGACCATTGTCGAGCCGACTTCAGGTAATACCGGTATCGGTCTGGCCTTCGTTGCCGCTGCGCGTGGCTATAAATTGATGCTGACCATGCCGGCGTCGATGAGCATCGAGCGCCGCAAGGTTCTGAAAGCCTTGGGCGCGGAACTGGTATTGACCGAGCCGGCCAAGGGCATGAAGGGCGCCATCGAGAAAGCTGCGGAAATCGTCGCCAGCGATGCCGATAAATACTTCATGCCGGCGCAGTTCGATAACCCGGCCAACCCGGCGATTCATGAGAAGACCACCGGCCCGGAAATCTGGAACGACACCGACGGCGCCGTGGATGTGCTGGTGGCTGGCGTAGGTACCGGTGGAACCATTACCGGTGTCTCGCGGTATATCAAGAACACCGCCGGGAAACCGATTCTGTCGGTGGCCGTCGAGCCAGCGTCTTCGCCCGTCATCACCCAGGCTCTGGCCGGTGCCGAAATCAAGCCGAGCCCGCACAAGATTCAGGGCATCGGTGCCGGTTTTGTGCCGAAGAACCTTGATCTGTCGATGGTCGATCGCGTCGAGCAGGTGACCGATGAAGAATCCAAGGCCATGGCTTTGCGCCTGATGCAGGAAGAGGGGATTTTGTGCGGCATTTCCTGTGGTGCTGCCATGGCGGTGGCGGTGCGTCTGGCGGAGAAACCAGAGATGCAGGGCAAAACCATCGTCGTGGTGCTGCCGGATTCGGGTGAGCGTTACCTGTCGAGCATGCTGTTCAGTGACCTGTTTACCGAGCAGGAGAACCAGCAGTAAGCCTGTTGATCCATGTCAGCCAGGGTTCAGGCGCCGCATGTTAATAAAGGCTTTGTTGCGTAATGCTTAACACTGAATCTTGTGTCAGGCGGGTTTTTCCCGGAGCCGGTAGTGTTTATCATGGCCGGCTGCCATGCCGGGAAAAGGGCATTGCGCAGCGTTGTCTTTATTCAAGGAGTCGTTGATGACCGTTTCGTTTGCCGCCAAGGCGTTTGTGCTGTTGCTGTTTCTGGGCAGCACGCTCTATGTGCATTTGCGCGGCAAGGCGCGTTTGCCGGTATTGCGCCAGTTCGTCAACCACTCCGCACTGTTCGCTCCGTACAACGCGTTGATGTACCTGTTTTCCGCAGTGCCATCCAGACCGTATCTGGATCGCAGCAAGTTTCCGGAGCTGGATGTACTGCGCGACAACTGGGAAACCATTCGCGACGAAGCCATGCACTTGTTCGACGAAGGCTACATTCGCGCCGCCGAGAAGAACAACGATGCTGGTTTCGGTTCGTTTTTCAAGAAGGGCTGGAAGCGTTTCTATCTGAAGTGGTACGACAAACCGCTGCCATCGGCCGAAGCCCTGTGCCCGAAAACCGTGGCGCTGGTCAGTGCCATACCCAACGTCAAGGGCGCGATGTTCGCGCTGCTGCCGGGCGGCAGTCACCTCAATCCGCACCGTGACCCGTTCGCCGGCTCCCTGCGTTATCACCTCGGCCTGTCGACACCCAACTCCGACGATTGCCGGATCTTCGTCGACGGTCAGGTCTATGCCTGGCGCGACGGCGATGACGTGATGTTCGACGAGACTTACGTGCACTGGGTCAAGAATGAAACCGCTCAGACTCGAGTGATTCTGTTCTGTGACATCGAACGCCCGCTGAGCAACCGCCTGATGACCGGGATCAACCGCTTCATCAGCGGCTGGCTCGGCCGCGCCACCGCGCCGCAGAATCTGGACGACGAACGCGTTGGCGGCATCAACCAGGCCTATGCCTGGAGCAAGAACTTCAGCGACCGTTTCAGCGGCGTGGTCAAGCAGTGGAAGCGCCGCCATCCCAAGGCCTACAGGGTAATGCGCCCGGTGCTGGCGGTGCTGGTGCTGACGTTGCTGGGGTATTGGTTGTTTGGTTGACGCTGGCTCAGAAATAAAAAACCGCTCCCCAGGAGCGGTTTTTCACAATCGGCCAGCGGCCAGCACCGAGGGCTCATCTTCGATACCGGTGATCAGCAGTTGCAACAGACGCCGTTGATTAGCGGTCAATTCGTGATCAGCCAGTCTTTTGGTTTTCAGCGATCTGACCAGCGCTTCGGGAGGTCTCTGTTTCGCTTTTTTCATGTCGCCTCCCGGTTCGATCAGTAATTGATTGGTTTTCACAGTACTGGATTCTCCAAGGTTTTGACAAGGCGGCCTTCGATGTCGTAGCTGAAACCCAGCTTCTGATAAACGGGTATCGCACCGTCCAGCGGCTCTTGTATTTCGATAACATCGCAGCCAACGAAATGCGCGTATTGCTCAATTACCATCATCGCTAGTAGTCCTATCCGATTTTTCAAAGGATGTGTTCCGCCAGGGCGCCCTTCCAGTCTCACAACTCGTAATCTTCGTCGACTATTGTTCGGGTTCGCAAAACACAGGCCGCAGAGCTGCCCGTCGAACCAGATAGAGATGTCCAGTGCGCGTGGTTCACGTGATTTCCACGCGATGACTTCATGCCAGAAAAAGCATGGTTCTTCCCATAGCTCAAAAGCATGAAGCGCATGCTTGTTTATCGGTTCGAATCGAATCAGGGATACATCCATAATCGAAGCGTCGGCCGCCTTGAGTTGGCCTTGTAAGCCGGCAATGTGCGAAGCGGCCCGCTTCCTCGCCTCTGACCGATAAACCTGATACCGCAAATACGTCCGTTCCCTTGGCATGTGATCTCTTGCATTCCATGTCTCCTGACAACCCGTTGCCACCGCCATTTACCCTAATCACCCGACGCCGCACTGTCGCTACCGGCCCATTGCCCAAGTCATTGCAATCTGTGTCCCGGGCTGGTTATAGTCAGCCCCCGCGAGCCGCCTGGCTCGCGAGTTAATTTCCTCAATAAAGATCAGCATTCATGCCTGCATCCCTCATCAACGCAGTAGTCGATTCAGCGGTCAACGCTGGCGTCGTGCCGTGCGGGAATCAGCAGCCTGTGCAGATCAGTCATTACCCTCCACCTGTCAGTAGCACGCCGGTGTGCGCAGTCGTATCGCCGCCGGGCGTTGGCGTTCGGGGCTGATCGGCAGTTGCTGCTGCCCCCGCGCCCGCCAGAAAAACCTACTGAATTTCAGCTTCGGCTGAGTTGGCTTCTTGCCTGACTACAGGTGGTATTCATGTTTGTCCTTTCGAAACAATCCGCGCTCGCGGCGGCGTCCACGAGCCTGTTCGTTCTGCTGTGGAGCAGCGGGGCGATTTTCTCCAAGTGGGGCCTGGCCCATGCTTCGCCCTTTGCCTTTCTGCTGATTCGCTTCGCCATCGCCCTGTGCGGGCTGGTCTTGCTGGCGCCGCTGCTGAGATTGAAGTTGCCCAAGGGTGGCAAGCCGATGCTGTTCGCGATCGCCACGGGACTGGTGTTGCTCGGGGCCTATCAGATCTTTTATCTGCTGGCGCTGGATTGCAAAGTCACGCCGGGGGTAATGGCGACGATCATGGGCGTTCAGCCGATCCTCACCGTGGTCTTGATGGAACGGCAGCGTTCGGCGAGCCGCCTGTTCGGCCTGGCGCTGGGCCTGGCCGGGCTGGTCATGGTGGTTTACCAGGGCATCGGTCTGGCCGGAATGTCCTGGGCCGGCATGCTGTTCGGTTTGCTGGCGCTGGCGAGCATGACGCTCGGCTCGATCATGCAAAAACGCATCACCGAAAATCCATTGGGTACGCTACCAGTGCAGTACCTGGCCGGGCTGATGCTGTGCGCGTTTTTCGTACCGTTCCAGCCGTTTCACTTCGAGCACAGCGCAGGCTTTATTGTCCCGGTGTTATGGATGGGCCTGGTGGTTTCAGTGCTGGCGACGCTGTTGCTGTATCGGCTGATTGCGCGGGGAAATCTGGTGAACGTCACCAGCCTGTTCTATCTGGTGCCGGCGGTGACGGCGGTGATGGATTACCTGATTTTCGGCAATCGGCTGGCGGCGTTGAGTGTGCTGGGGATGTTGCTGATCATTGTTGGATTGGTATTTGTGTTCCGTAAAACCGGATAGCCGATAGGCAGGTGGCGCTTGTTGCGCCGCCTTTCGCGAGCAGGCTCGCTCCCACATTGAAATGTATTTTTCTGTGGGAGCGAGCCTGCTCGCGAATATCTGCGGCAGAAAATCTAACGGACTGACGCGTTTGCAGGCTTAACCACCGCCGGCTTCAACACCAGCCACAACGCCGCCGCAATCAACACTCCGCCATAAATGTGCGCCATCGACAATGGCTCATCCAGCAACAACGCCCCCCACAACACGCCGAACGGCGGGATCATGAAGGTCACGGTCATCGATTTCACCGGGCCGATCGAGCTGAGCAGGCGGAAATAGATGATGTAGGCAAACGCCGTGCAACCCAGGCCCAGGCCGAGCAGCGACAGCCAGACCTGCCAGCCGCCCCAGCTGACCGGCGGCGCAGTGATGGTGCTGTAGGCGAACAACGGCAGCAAAAACAATGTCGCCCCGAGCATGCTGCCCAATGCCGACAAACGGCTGTCCAGCCCACCGGCCTGATCCAGCCAGCGCCGCGCGAGGAAACCGGCAAAGCCGTAGCAAGTGGTCGCCAGCAGGCAGGCGACCGCGCCCATCAGCAGTTGCAGATCGAAGGCTACGGGACCGGCACGCGTCAGCACACCGACGCCGAACAGACCGAGGAACACGCCGCTGAGCTTGGCCGCCGTGAGCTTTTCGCTGAAGAACAAACCGCCAATCAACACGCCCATCATTGGCGTCGTGGCGTTGAAGATCGCCGAATAGCCGGCCGGCAATACTTGCGCCGCCACCGAATACAGCGTCGCCGGAATCCCCGAGTTGATCACGCCAAGCAGCATCACGGTTTTCAGCTTGCCCTTGAAGTCCCAGCTGATGCGCATCAGCCCAAGGATCACCAGCAGACCGGCCGCCGCGATCGACACGCGAAAGAACCCGGTGGGGATCGTGCCGATCACCGGGGCAATGATGCGCATGAACAGAAAACTCGCGCCCCAGATAGCGGCCAGCGACAACATGCGGAAAATATCGACAGGGCTCACGGCGGGCTCCTTGCTTGATCGGGACGAGAGTGTTGCCGAGCGTCCGGATCATGGCAACCGCTATTCGGGCTTTTAATTCTGCTTGCCGATGCATCGGCACGAGAAACCTTGTCAGCGGTCGCCCCGGTATCGGTTTTGGCAGAAATTGCGCTTTTCCTGCGGACGGTTCCGTGACTAAGCTCAAACGAATCGATTTCCCGCCGAGGTTCATTTATGTCGCAGCAATGGCCAGCCACCGAGATCGCCCGGATGATCCTCGCCGGCTTCGACGATTACCGCGAGCATTTCCGCCGCATCACCGACGGCGCGCGTGAGCGTTTCGAACAGGCGCGCTGGCAGGAGGCACAGGCCGCCTCGGCGGCGCGGATCAATCTGTACGAAGAAAAGGTCGGCGAAACCGTTGCTCGGCTGCGCGAGTATTTCGACGAAGAAACGCTGATGAACGTCAGCTGCTGGCCGCTGGTGAAAAGCGCCTACATCAGTGTGATCGACCTGCGCTTCGACGATGAGCTGTCCGAAACCTGGTACAACTCGATTTTCTGCGGGCTGTTCAGCCACGACTTGATCAGCGACGGCTGCATGTTCATCCACACCACGCGCCCGAGCCTGCGCCGGGCCCGCGCTGCGCAAACCCGCACGTACAAGCCGCAGGGCCAGTTGTCCGCCATGCTCGCCAGTATCTTCGCCGACTACCGCTTCAGCGAAGATTACGCCGATTTGCCTGGCGACCTGCTGCGGCTCGAAGCGCAATTGCGCGAGAACCTGCCGGACTGGGTGTGCAAGGACCCGGAGCTAAGCGTCGAGCTGTTTTCCTCGGTGCTCTACCGCAACAAGGGCGCGTATCTGGTCGGACGCATCTACACCCGTGACGAGCAATGGCCGTTGGTGATTCCGCTGTTGCACCGCGAAGGTCGGGGCATTCAGATCGATGCGTTGATCACCGACGAAGCCGATGTGTCGATCATCTTCTCGTTTACTCGCTCGTATTTCATGGTCGATGTGCCGGTGCCGGCGGAGTTCATCGGTTTTCTGCGACGCATTCTGCCGGGCAAGCACATCGCCGAGCTGTACACCTCGATCGGCTTCTACAAGCACGGCAAATCGGAGTTTTACCGCGCGCTGATCAATCACCTGGCCAACACTGACGATCAGTTCATCATGGCCCCAGGCGTGCGCGGCATGGTCATGAGCGTGTTCACCCTGCCGGGTTTCAACACCGTATTCAAAATCATCAAGGACCGTTTCTCACCGTCGAAGAACGTCGACCGGGCAACGGTGATCGAAAAGTATCGACTGGTGAAAAGCGTCGATCGGGTCGGGCGTATGGCCGATACCCAGGAATTTGCCGATTTTCGTTTTCCGCTGAGCAAGTTCGATCCGGCGTGCCTCGAAGAGCTGCTTGAAGTGGCGCCGTCGACGGTGTCGGTCGAAGGCGAAACCGTGCTGATCCGCCACTGCTGGACCGAACGCCGGATGACTCCGCTCAATCTTTATCTGGAAAATGCCAACGACGCACAGGTACGTGAAGCGCTGGAGGATTACGGCCTGGCGATCAAGCAACTGGCGGCGGCGAATATTTTTCCCGGCGATATGCTGCTGAAAAACTTCGGCGTCACCCGTCACGGGCGAGTGGTGTTTTACGACTACGACGAAATCTGCTTCCTGACCGAAGCCAACTTCCGCCACATCCCGCAACCGCGCACGCCGGAGGATGAAATGGCCTCCGAGCCGTGGTACTCGATCGGCCCGCTGGACGTGTTTCCCGAGGAGTTTCCGCCGTTCCTGTTTGCCGATGCCGGGCAGCGGAAATTGTTCGATCAATTGCATGGCGAGTTGTACAACGCCGATTACTGGAAGGGCTTGCAGGAGGCGATTCGGGCGGGGAAGGTCATCGACGTCTTCCCCTACCGGCGCAAGGGCCGCGATAACGAATAACAAGACGCAGCTGCAAGTGGCAAGCTTCAAGCTGCAAGTTGAAAGCCGCAGTGACTTGCGGCTTGTAGCTTGGCGCTTGCAGCTGCTTTTCTGCGACAATCCGCCCCCTGCATAAATAGACGACCGAATTGCCTACCCGATGACCGACGAATCGCCCTCCATCGACAAACTGCTGAAAAACCTCGATCACGCCATGCTCGCCGACCGTCACCGGCTGCGGCGGCAGTTGCTTGAGCTGCGCAAGAAACCCGACGAGGCCAAACTGGCCCAGTGGGTGGCGCGGATGCAGGCGTCCTGTGATCAGGTGCTGGCGCGCCGCGCGAGCCTGCCGGTGATTCGTTACGACGACAGTTTGCCGATCGCGGCCAAGCGCGACGAGATCAAAAAGGCCTTGGAGCAACATCAGGTGCTGATCATCGCCGGCGAAACCGGCTCGGGCAAAACCACCCAGTTGCCGAAGATCTGTCTGGAAATCGGGCGCGGCCAGCACGGTCTGATCGGCCATACCCAGCCGCGTCGGATCGCCGCGCGCAGTGTCGCCAGCCGTGTCGCCGAAGAGCTCGGCACGCCGCTCGGTGCGCTGGTCGGCTATCAGGTGCGCTTCGAGGATCAGAGCGATGCCAACACCCTGATCAAACTGATGACCGACGGCATTCTGCTGGCGGAAACCCAGAACGATCGTTATCTGGAACGCTACGACACGATCATCGTCGACGAAGCCCACGAACGCAGCCTCAACATCGATTTCCTCCTCGGCTATCTGAAAACCCTGCTGCCACGCCGTCCCGACCTGAAGGTCATCATTACTTCGGCGACCATCGATCTGGAGCGCTTCTCCAAGCATTTCGACGACGCACCAATTGTCGAAGTGTCGGGCCGTACCTTCCCGGTGGAAACCTGGTACCGGCCGCTGACCCTGGAGCAGGACGAAGAGGGCAACCGGGTCGAGGACGACCTGACCGTCGATCAGGCGATTCTCGCCACTCTCGACGAAATCGCCGCCTACGAGCGCAGCGAACGACGCAGCCCCGGCGATGTGCTGGTGTTCCTGCCCGGCGAGCGCGAGATTCGCGACGCCGCCGATATGCTGCGCAAGGCCCAGCTCAAGCACACCGAAATCCTGCCGCTGTACGCGCGCCTGTCGCCGGCTGAACAGCAGCGGATTTTCCAGTCGCACCCGGGCCGCCGCGTGGTGCTGGCGACCAACGTCGCCGAAACCTCGCTGACCGTGCCGGGCATTCGCTATGTGATTGACAGCGGCACCGCGCGCATCAGCCGCTACAGCTATCGGGCCAAGGTCCAGCGTTTGCCGATCGAAGCGATTTCCCAGGCCAGCGCCAATCAGCGTAAAGGTCGGTGCGGGCGGGTCGAGCCGGGTATCTGCGTGCGTTTGTACAGTGAAGAGGACTTCCTTGGGCGCCCGGAATTTACCGATCCGGAAATTCTGCGCACCAACCTCGCCGCCGTTATTTTGCAGATGCTCCATCTGCGCCTCGGTGAAATCACCGCGTTCCCGTTTATCGAGCCGCCGGACGGCAAGGCAATCAGCGACGGTTTCAACCTGCTGCAAGAGCTGTCGGCGGTAGATCGCAACAGTCAGCTGACACCACTCGGTCGCCAGTTGGCGCGCTTGCCGGTCGACCCGCGCATGGGCCGCATGCTGCTTGAGGCGGCGAAGCTCGGCAGCCTGCAGGAAGTGCTGATCGTCGCCAGCGCCATGTCGATCCAGGACCCGCGCGAGCGTCCGCCGGAGCGTCAGCAAGCGGCGGATCAGGCCCATGCGCAATGGAAGGATCCGGATTCCGACTTCGCCGGCCTGGTCAATCTGTGGCGCGGTTTCGAAGAGCAGCGCCAGGCGCTCACTGCCAACCCGCTGCGCAATTGGTGTCGGAAGAATTTCCTCAACTATTTGCGTCTGCGCGAGTGGCGTGATTCCCATCGTCAGTTGAGCCTGATCTGCCGCGACATGCAGCTGAGCCTGAACAAAGAGCCGGCGGATTATCCGAAGCTGCACAAAGCGGTGCTGGTCGGATTGCTCAGCCAGATCGGCCAGAAAACCGAAGACGGCGATTACCTCGGCGCCCGCCAACGGCGCTTCTGGATTCATCCGTCGTCGGGCATCGGCAAGAAGCGCCCGCAGTGGCTGATGACCGCTGAGCTGGTGGAAACCACCAAACTCTACGCGCGCATGGTCGCCAAGATCGACGCCGACTGGATCGAACCGCTGGCCGGGCACCTGATCAAGAAAAACCACTTCGAACCGCATTGGGAAAAGAAGCGCGGCCAGGTCGTCGCCTACGAGCAGATCACCCTGTTCGGCCTGATCGTCGTCGGTCGCCGGCCGGTGCATTACGGCCCGGTCGATCCGGTGGTATCCCGTGAACTGTTTATCCGCGAAGGCCTGGTGCGCGGCGAGATTCAGTCGCGGGCCAAATGCCTGAGCGCCAATCAGAAACTGCTCGAGCAGCTCGACGAACTCGAGGCCAAGGCGCGCCGGCGCGACATTCTCGCCGACGAAGAAACCCTCTACGCCTTCTATGATGCGCGGTTGCCGGCGGAAATCCACCAGACCGCGACCTTCGACAGTTGGTACAAGGTCAACAGCCAGAAAGACCCGCAGCTGCTGATCATGCGCGAAGAAGACGTACTGGCTCGCGAGGCCAGTGAAGTCACCGCCCGTGATTACCCGGACACCCTGCACATCGGCGATCTGGAACTGGCGCTGACTTATCATTTCGAGCCCAATCACCCGCGCGACGGCGTGACCTTGCGCGTGCCAGCGCCATTGCTGCCGATGTTGCCGCCGGAGCGTCTGGAGTGGCTGGTGCCGGGCCTGATCGAGGCCAAGTGCATTGCGCTGGTACGTAATCTGCCCAAGGCCCTGCGCAAGAACTTCGTGCCAGTGCCGGACTTCATCAAGGCCGCGTTGCAGCGCATGACTTTCGCCGAAGGTTCGCTGCCGCAAGCGCTCGGTCGCGAGCTGCTGCGCATGACCGGCGCGCGGGTCAGCGATGAGGCGTGGGCGGAAGCGGCGCAGCAGGTTGAAAGCCATCTGCGCATGAACCTGGAAATCGTCGACGGACAGGGCAAGTTCCTTGGCGAAGGCCGCGATCTGGCTGAGTTGACCGCACGCTTTGCCGAGGCCAGCCAGGCCGCGCTGGCGGTGCCGCAGAGTGCGAAAAGTCAGCAACCGGTCGAGGCGAAAGTATTTGCGCCGGTGGCGGAAAAGACCCAGCAGAAGATCGCCGGGCTGTCGATGACGGTGTATCCAGCGCTGGTGGAAGAGGGCGGCACGGTCAAGGAGGGACGCTTCTCGACCCCGGCAGAAGCCGAATTCCAGCATCGTCGTGCCCTGCAGCGCTTGTTGATGCAGCAACTGGCCGAACCGGCCAAGTTCCTGCGCGGCAAGTTGCCAGGGCAGACTGAACTGGGCCTGTTGTATCGCGAACTGGGCCGGGTCGATGCGCTGGTCGAAGACATTCTGCTGGCCAGCCTCGACAGCTGCATTCTCGAAGGCGAAGACCCATTGCCCCGTGATGGCGCCGGGTTGGCGGCATTGGCCGAGCGCAAACGCGGCAACTGGACCGAGCACGCCGAACGTGTCGCGCGCCTGACTCTGGAAATCCTGAAGATGTGGCACGGTCTGCAAAAACGCTTCAAGGGCAAGATCGATCTTGCCCAGGCGGTGGCGTTGAACGACATCAAGCAGCAGATCGGCAATCTGGTCTATCCGGGTTTCGTCCGCGAAACGCCGATGCAGTGGCTCAAGGAGTTGCCGCGTTATCTGAAAGCGGTCGAGCAGCGTTTCGAGAAACTCGGTGCGCAGGTGCAGAAGGATCGGGTCTGGAGCGGCGAACTCGCTGGCCTGTGGGCGCAATATCAGGCCCGCGCGGCCAAACATGCGCAGGAAGGCAAGCGTGATCCGCAGCTGGAGTTGTACCGCTGGTGGCTGGAGGAATACCGCGTATCGCTGTTCGCCCAACAGTTGGGCACCAAAGTGCCGATCTCCGACAAGCGCCTGAGCAAACAGTGGAGCCAGGTCGAGCCCTGACCAGCAGCCATACACAATCCCCCTGTGGAAGCGGTCTTTGTGGCGAGGGGATTTATCCCCGCTGGGTGGCGAAGCCGCCCCAAAACCTACGCCTCGGTTCATCAGATACCGAGCGTAGTGGGTTGGCGACTGCTTCGCAGTCGAACGGGGATAAATCCCCTCGCCACAGAGTTGAGTTCATGGAGTGAATGGCAGTTGTGCTTGAGAACGGCGCCAAAACCTCGGGTTTATGGCAAACTTCGCCACCATAACCCGCCGTTTCGCGACCCAGAGCCTTCGGCCGTGTCGCGCTGCGGAATAAAACGAT
>NZ_RAZO01000411.1:13119-61525 GCF_004307535.1 Pseudomonas sp. Sample_9 | reverse complement strand
AATTCCGAAACCCCAATTGCGAAAGCAGTTGGGGTTTTGTTTTGCCTGCGAGAAATGTGTCTGCTTGATTTCTATGCAACAGTCCGGGGCATGGCTATTATGCGGGCCTCATTGTGAGGCGAAACCTGCATGTTGACGTTGTTGAATCTTCTGAAGGATGGACGATTCCATTCTGGACAGGATCTGGGCGTGGCCCTGGGAGTTAGCCGAAGCGCTGTATGGAAGCAGCTGCAGCAGCTTGAAGCTGAACTTGGCCTGTCGATCCATAAAGTTCGCGGTCGCGGCTATCAACTGTCCGCGCCTCTGACTCTGCTTGAGCCCTTGGAAATAACCAGAAGAGCACCTCAATGGCCGGTAACTGTGTTCGATTCTGTCGATTCAACAAATGCCGAGGCTTTGCGCTCTATTAATGAAGGGGCTCTCGCGCCGTTTTTGGTGCTGTCCGAGCGACAGGTGGCTGGGCGTGGTCGCCGTGGTCGAAAGTGGGTGAGCCCATTTGCCGAAAACCTTTATTACAGCCTCGTACTCCGTATCGAAGGCGGCATGCGTCAGCTTGAAGGGTTGAGCCTTGTTGTTGGTCTGGCGGTACTGCAGACCTTGCGAAGCAGTGGTGTGCCGACAGCCGGTTTGAAGTGGCCCAACGATGTTTTGGTGGGCTACAAGAAAATAGCAGGCATCCTGCTTGAGCTCGTCGGAGATCCGGCGGATGTATGTCATGTTGTGGTGGGCATAGGAATCAACGTGAATATGCAAGTTGCTGACGAGGTAGACCAGCAATGGACCTCTATAAAGCTTGAGTCCGGCAAGTCCTGCGATCGCAATGCTTTAGTGGCGGAGTTGAGTAATCAACTCGAGGCTTATATCCATAAACATCAGCTTGAAGGGTTCGCGAGTCTGCAGGAAGAATGGGCGGAAAACCATCTGTGGCAGGATCGGACCGTTTCGTTGATCGCGGGTAACAGCCATATTGATGGGGTCGTGCTCGGCATTGATAGCCAAGGCGGGTTGCGTTTGCTTGTGGATGGTATTGAAAAAGTCTTTAGTGGCGGAGAGCTCAGCCTGAGGTTGCGTGATGATTCTTGAGCTTGACTGCGGCAACAGCTTTATAAAATGGCGCGTGTTGGACGCCTTGGCGAGCGCGGTGGTCTCGGAAGGAGTTGTAGACTCCAATCAGGCTTTGATCGAAAGCCTGCGGCACATAAGGTCTCTCTCGCTGCGCCACTGTCGTTTGGTGAGCGTCAGGACCAACGAGGAAACCGGCGCGTTAATCGAGCTTATTGAGCGCGAGTTCGGTATTCCTATTGTGTGCGCAAAACCTGCTCGCGAGATGTCCGGTGTTCGAAACGGCTACGAGGATTATGAGCGTCTAGGCCTTGATCGCTGGCTGGCGATGCTTGGCGGCTTTCACTTGGCTGCTGGGAATGCTTGCCTGGTTCTCGACTTCGGTACGGCGGTCACTGCCGATTTTGTTGCGGCTGACGGTGAGCATCTTGGTGGTTTCATTTGTCCTGGTATGCCTTTGATGCGAAACCAGCTGCGCACCCATACGCGTAAAATTCGTTATGGTGATGAGGCGGCGGAGCGGGCCCTTTCCAGTCACGTACCGGGGCGGACCACCGTTGAGGCGGTGGAGCGCGGTTGTTCTCTGATGTTAAGGGGCTTCGTACTCACTCAATTAGAGCTGGCTCGAGCATATTGGGGCGAAAGCTTCATGGTCTTCATCACGGGAGGGGATGCCGAGTTGGTGGATGGCGTCGTGCCTGAGGCCAAGGTTGTGCCCGACCTGGTTTTTGTCGGCCTGGCCATGGCGTGTCCCTTGTCCTGAGGTTTATATGCGTTGGTTGTTCCTGCTCCTTGTGGTTCTCAATGTTTTTTACTATGTCTGGCATCAGCAGGAAGCGCCCTTGCGAGCCAAAGACGTGACGCCTTTGAATTTATATCGTGGTCCTCAGCAGGATATTCGTCTGCTGAGCGAAACAGGCGGTGATGGGCGCAAAGTAGAGGCTGCTCCGCGTCAGCAGTGTCTGTTCCTTGGTGGGTTTTCTGATGAGGATTCAATTGCCAGGTTGCAACAGCGCCTGGTGGCAATGAAGGTCAATGCTCAATCCGTGCCGAAAGATGCTGCAGGAAGCGGTTACTGGCTTGCAGTTGCGCCGGACGGCCAGCGTTTGTTGGGCGATCAGCAGTTGCAAAACCTTTCCAAGGAATTCAATGAGTTAAAACATAAAATTATGCTGTGCGAGGGGGTTGCACCTGCTGAATAGTTTGCATAGAATGGCGCCCGCTCCACAGCGAAGGCCTTAACCGGATTTCAAAGTAGGGCGTGTCAACGCAGCTAACCTCAGGTTTTTAAATGAGAAAATGCTTGACAGGGGTTTGGCATGATATAGAATGCCGGCCTGATTAGGAGGGGTTCCCGAGCGGCCAAAGGGATCAGACTGTAAATCTGACGTCTACGACTTCGAAGGTTCGAATCCTTCTCCCTCCACCAGATTTAAGCGTGAGCTGCAGGCTCCGCGGGTATAGTTTAGTGGTAGAACCTCAGCCTTCCAAGCTGATGATGCGGGTTCGATTCCCGCTACCCGCTCCAAGTTTGCAGGTTGTGCAAAAAGGGTTTTGCTCTTGTAGCTCAGTTGGTAGAGCACACCCTTGGTAAGGGTGAGGTCAGCGGTTCAAATCCGCTCAAGAGCTCCATATAACAAGGCAGATATGAAAATATCTGCCTTTGTTTTAATGGTTGATATTGTTTGTCTAATTTCTTCTGTAGAGGGTGATATCGATGGCTAAGGAAAAATTTGATCGTTCCCTGCCCCACGTCAACGTTGGGACCATTGGTCACGTTGACCACGGTAAAACCACTCTGACTGCTGCTCTGACTCGCGTTTGCTCCGAAGTTTTCGGTTCGGCCGTCGTTGAATTCGACAAGATCGACAGCGCACCAGAAGAAAAAGCTCGCGGTATCACCATCAACACCGCTCACGTTGAGTACAACTCGACTATTCGTCACTACGCTCACGTTGACTGCCCAGGTCACGCTGACTATGTGAAGAACATGATCACCGGTGCTGCCCAGATGGACGGCGCGATCCTGGTTTGCTCGGCCGCTGATGGTCCGATGCCGCAAACCCGTGAGCACATCCTGCTGTCCCGTCAGGTAGGCGTTCCGTACATCGTGGTTTTCCTGAACAAGGCTGACCTGGTAGACGACGCTGAGCTGCTGGAACTGGTTGAGATGGAAGTTCGTGACCTGCTGTCGACCTACGACTTCCCAGGTGACGACACTCCGATCATCATCGGTTCGGCTCGTATGGCGCTGGAAGGCAAAGACGACAACGAAATGGGCACCACTGCCGTTCGTAAACTGGTTGAAACTCTGGATACCTACATCCCAGAACCAGTTCGTATGATCGACAAGCCATTCCTGATGCCAATCGAAGACGTATTCTCGATCTCGGGTCGCGGTACTGTTGTGACTGGTCGTATCGAGCGCGGTATCGTTCGCGTTCAGGATCCGCTGGAAATCGTTGGTCTGCGTGACACCACCGTTACTACTTGCACCGGTGTTGAAATGTTCCGCAAGCTGCTCGACGAAGGTCGTGCTGGCGAGAACTGCGGCGTTCTGCTGCGTGGTACCAAGCGTGACGACGTTGAGCGTGGCCAGGTTCTGGTCAAGCCAGGTTCGGTCAAGCCGCACACCAAGTTCACCGCAGAAGTTTACGTTCTGAGCAAGGAAGAAGGCGGTCGTCACACTCCGTTCTTCAAAGGCTACCGTCCACAGTTCTACTTCCGTACTACTGACGTGACTGGTAACTGCGAGCTGCCAGAAGGCGTTGAAATGGTAATGCCAGGTGACAACATTCAGATGACTGTTACCCTGATCAAAACCATCGCGATGGAAGACGGTCTGCGTTTCGCTATCCGTGAAGGCGGTCGTACCGTCGGCGCTGGCGTCGTAGCCAAAATCATCGAATAAGCGGTTGTAATGTATTTTTCGGGCCGGCATAATGGTCGGCCTGATTTTGTTTTAGGTCAGTAGCTCAATTGGCAGAGCGACGGTCTCCAAAACCGTAGGTTGGGGGTTCGATTCCCTCCTGACCTGCCAGATTCACTCGGTGTGTCTGGCTTTCTTTTCACAGGATCTTCATAGATGACTCCTAAAGCTGAAGCTCAAGGCTCTCGCTTCGATCTGCTCAAGTGGCTTGTAGTAGTCGCTTTGGTAGTTGTTGGCGTTGTTGGCAATCAGTATTACGCTGCTTCGCCGATCCTGTACCGTGTACTCGCTTTGCTTGCCATTGCTGCTGTAGCTGCCTTTGTAGGCTTGCAGACCGCGAAGGGCAAGTCTTTCTTTGTACTGGTTAAGGAAGCTCGCACCGAGATTCGTAAAGTCGTGTGGCCAACTCGCCAAGAAACCACGCAGACCACGCTGATTGTCGTGGCTGTTGTTCTGGTTATGGCGTTGCTGTTGTGGGGTCTTGATTCCCTGCTCGGCTGGCTTGTTTCCTTGATTGTCGGCTAAGGGTGTCCCGTGGCTAAGCGTTGGTATGTTGTGCATGCTTACTCGGGTTACGAGAAGCATGTGATGCGCTCGCTGATCGAGCGCGTAAAGCTGGCTGGCATGGAAGATGGCTTCGGCGAGATTCTGGTTCCCACTGAAGAAGTGGTAGAGATGCGTAACGGCCAGAAGCGCAAAAGCGAACGGAAGTTCTTCCCGGGCTATGTGCTGGTCCAGATGGATATGAACGAGGGTACTTGGCACTTGGTCAAGGATACTCCTCGGGTGATGGGGTTCATCGGCGGTACTGCCGACAAGCCTGCACCAATTACCGATAAAGAGGCAGAAGCGATTCTGCGTCGCGTTGCTGATGGTAGCGACAAGCCGAAGCCGAAGACGTTGTTCGAGCCAGGCGAGACGGTACGTGTCAATGACGGTCCATTCGCTGATTTCAATGGCGTTGTGGAGGAAGTTAACTACGAAAAGAGCCGGATCCAAGTGGCAGTGCTCATTTTCGGTCGCTCTACTCCGGTGGAGCTCGAGTTCAGTCAGGTCGAGAAGGTCTAGCTGGACAAGCAATCCCAACCCCGCAGCCTTAGGCTGTGGGGTTTTGTCGTCACTGGGATAAACGCGCAAGTAACCGGGGAGCCTTTCGAGGCGTTCGAACCCGTAATTGGAGTGCCTCATGGCCAAGAAGATTACCGCTTACATCAAGCTGCAAGTGAAGGCCGCTCAGGCTAACCCAAGTCCACCGGTTGGTCCTGCTCTGGGTCAGCACGGCGTGAACATCATGGAATTCTGCAAGGCTTTCAACGCCCGTACTCAGGGTCTTGAGCCAGGTCTGCCGACTCCAGTGATCATCACTGTCTACAGCGACCGTAGCTTCACTTTCGAAACCAAATCCACCCCTGCTTCGGTTCTGCTGAAGAAGGCGGCCGGTCTGACCAGCGGTTCCGCTCGTCCGAACACCGTTAAGGTTGGCACTGTTACCCGTGCTCAGCTGGAAGAAATCGCGAAAACCAAAAACGCGGATCTGACTGCAGCTGATATGGATGCAGCCGTGCGTACTATCGCCGGTTCTGCTCGTAGCATGGGCCTTAACGTGGAGGGTGTGTAATGGCTAAGCTGACCAAGCGTCAAAAGGCTATCGCCGGCAAAATCGAAGCAGGCAAGGCCTACAACATTGTAGACGCCGCTGCTCTGCTGGCCGAGCTGTCGACTGTCAAGTTCAGCGAGTCGTTCGACGTTGCTGTAAACCTGGGTGTAGACCCGCGTAAATCCGACCAGGTTGTTCGTAGCGCTACTGTGCTGCCACACGGCACTGGCAAGACCGTTCGCGTTGCTGTGTTCACCCAGGGTCCAGCTGCTGAGGCCGCTCTGGCTGCCGGCGCTGACCGTGTGGGTATGGACGACCTGGCTGCTGAAATGAAAGGCGGCGACCTGAACTATGACGTAGTGATCGCATCCCCGGATGCCATGCGCGTTGTAGGTCAGCTGGGTCAGATCCTCGGTCCACGCGGCCTGATGCCTAACCCGAAAGTCGGCACCGTAACTCCAGACGTAGCCAACGCGGTCAAGAACGCCAAGGCTGGTCAGGTTCGTTATCGCACCGACAAAAACGGCATCATCCACACTTCCGTTGGCAAGATCGGCTTCGACGCCGTCAAGCTGAAGGAAAACGTTGAAGCCCTGATCGCTGATCTGAAGCGTATCAAGCCAGCTTCCTCGAAAGGCATTTACGTCAAGCGCGTTACCCTGAGCACCACTATGGGCCCAGGTCTGGTTATCGACCAGAGCTCACTCGACGCGTAAGACAAAGGTTGGCGCGGTTTGCCGCGCCAATTGAAAGATTGGGGTCCCTGCCTGGCGGGGGCTATCCAAGACCGTAGGCGGCGCAAGCCTTAAACCTCAAGCCTACGCAGATGGTGCTCCCGGTTCCTTACCGAATCAGACACCAAAACGACATTCGGTTCCGATCGAATGAAACGGTAACAAGCAGGAGTTAAACCCGTGGCAATTAATCTCGAAGACAAGAAGGCCATCGTCGCTGAAGTCAACGAGGCTGCCAAAGTCGCTCTGTCCGCTGTCGTGGTTGATGCACGTGGCGTAACAGTAGGCGCAATGACCGGACTCCGTAAAGAGGCTCGTGAAGCTGGCGTTTACGTACGTGTTGTACGTAACACCCTGCTCAAGCGCGCTGTTGCTGACACTCAATACAGTGTCCTCAACGACGTGTTCACCGGCCCGACCCTGATTGCATTCTCGAACGAACATCCGGGCGCTGCTGCCCGTATCTTCAAAGAGTTTGCCAAGGGTCAGGACAAGTTCGAGATCAAGGCAGCTGCGTTCGAGGGCAAGTTCCTCGCAGCTAATCAGATCGACGTACTGGCAACTCTGCCGACCCGTGACGAAGCAATTTCTCAGCTGATGAGCGTGATTCAAGGCGCAACCAGCAAATTGGCTCGTACTCTGGCGGCAATTCGCGACCAGAAAGAAGCTGCCGCAGCCTAAGGCTCGTCACTTCTCGCGTTTTTTGTTTATTTCGATGGTCGCGTAGGCCGTCCCCCAATTCAGGAATTGAGTCATGTCTCTGACTAACGAACAAATCATCGAAGCAATCGGCCAGAAATCCGTAGTGGAAATCGTTGAGCTGATCAAAGCGATGGAAGAAACCTTCGGTGTTACTGCTGCTGCCGCTTCGGCTGGTCCAGCTGCTGCTGCCGCTGTTGTTGAAGAGCAAACCGAGTTCAACGTTGTTCTGCTGGAAGCTGGCGAGAAGAAGGTTAACGTGATCAAGGCAGTTCGCGAACTGACCGGTCTGGGCCTGAAAGAAGCCAAAGAGAAAGTAGACGGCGCTCCTCAGGTTGTAGCTGAAGGCGTTTCGAAAGAAGCTGCTGAAGACGCCAAGAAGAAGCTGGAAGAAGCAGGCGCTAAAGTCGAGCTGAAGTAAGCATCGACTTTGCTCCTCCAGCCCGAGCGTCAAGCGACAGGCTGATGGCTGGTGGCTCTTGCCACCGGCCTTTTTCCGTTATTGGCAGCCGACTGGGTCGGTGCCAATAAAGGCGCTGTAACCACCCGATGCGGTGGAGCAAACCATGGGGTTTGCACGATTTTCTGGCTGCTCCCGTCGGGAGGGGCCAAACAAGCAGGTGACCAAGCTGGGGAACGCTGATGGCTTACTCATATACTGAGAAAAAACGTATCCGCAAGGACTTTAGCAAGTTGCCGGACGTCATGGATGTGCCTTACCTCCTGGCCATCCAGCTGGATTCGTATCGTGAATTCTTGCAAGCGGGAGCGACTAAAGATCAGTTCCGCGACGTGGGCCTGCATGCGGCCTTCAAATCCGTTTTCCCGATCATCAGCTACTCCGGCAATGCTGCGCTGGAGTACGTCGGTTATCGCCTGGGCGAACCGGCATTTGATGTCAAAGAATGCGTATTGCGCGGTGTAACTTTCGCCGTACCTTTGCGGGTAAAAGTGCGCCTGATCATTTTCGACAAAGAATCGTCGAACAAAGCGATCAAGGACATCAAAGAGCAAGAAGTCTACATGGGTGAAATCCCCCTGATGACTGAGAACGGTACCTTTGTAATCAACGGTACCGAGCGTGTTATCGTTTCCCAGCTGCACCGTTCCCCGGGCGTGTTCTTTGATCACGACCGCGGCAAGACGCACAGCTCCGGCAAACTGCTGTACTCGGCTCGCATCATTCCTTACCGCGGTTCGTGGCTGGACTTCGAATTCGACCCGAAAGACTGCGTCTTCGTGCGTATCGACCGTCGTCGCAAACTGCCGGCTTCGGTACTGCTGCGCGCACTCGGTTACACCACCGAAGAAGTGCTGGACGCGTTCTACACCACCAACGTATTCCACCTGAGCGGCGAAACCCTCAGCCTGGAACTGGTGCCATCGCGCCTGCGTGGTGAAGTTGCGGTTCTGGACATCCAGGACGAGAAGGGCAAGGTCATCGTTGAGCAAGGCCGCCGTATTACCGCGCGCCACATCAACCAGATCGAGAAAGCCGGTATCAAGACGCTGGACGTGCCACTGGACTACGTCCTCGGCCGCACCACCGCCAAGGCTATCGTGCACCCGGCTACCGGCGAAATCCTGGCCGAATGCAACACCGAGCTGAACACTGAAGTCCTGGCAAAGATCGCCAAGGCCCAGGTCGTTCGCATCGAGACCCTGTATACCAACGACATCGACTGCGGTCCGTTCGTCTCCGACACGCTGAAGATCGACTCCACCAGCAACCAATTGGAAGCGCTGGTCGAGATCTATCGCATGATGCGTCCAGGCGAGCCGCCAACCAAAGACGCTGCCGAAACCCTGTTCAACAACCTGTTCTTCAGCCCCGAGCGCTATGACCTGTCTGCGGTCGGCCGGATGAAGTTCAACCGTCGTATCGGTCGTACCGAAATCGAAGGTTCGGGCGTGCTGTGCAAGGAAGACATCGTCGCGGTCCTGAAGACTCTGGTCGACATCCGTAACGGTAAAGGCATCGTCGATGACATCGACCACCTGGGTAACCGTCGTGTTCGCTGCGTAGGCGAAATGGCCGAGAACCAGTTCCGCGTTGGCCTGGTACGTGTTGAGCGTGCGGTCAAAGAGCGTCTGTCGATGGCTGAAAGCGAAGGCCTGATGCCGCAAGACCTGATCAACGCCAAGCCAGTGGCTGCGGCGGTGAAAGAGTTCTTCGGTTCCAGCCAGCTGTCGCAGTTCATGGACCAGAACAACCCGCTGTCCGAGATCACCCACAAGCGTCGTGTCTCTGCACTCGGCCCTGGCGGTCTGACTCGTGAGCGCGCAGGCTTTGAAGTCCGTGACGTACACCCGACTCACTACGGTCGTGTCTGCCCGATTGAAACGCCGGAAGGTCCGAACATCGGCCTGATCAACTCCCTGGCTGCGTACGCTCGCACCAACCAGTACGGCTTCCTGGAAAGCCCGTACCGCGTGGTGAAAGAGGGTGTGGTCACCGACGAGATCGTGTTCCTGTCCGCTATTGAAGAAGCCGATCACGTGATCGCGCAGGCTTCGGCGACCATGAACGAGCAGAAAGTCCTGATCGACGAACTGGTTGCCGTACGTCACCTGAACGAATTCACCGTCAAGGCGCCGGAAGACGTCACCCTGATGGACGTTTCGCCGAAGCAGGTTGTCTCGGTTGCAGCGTCGCTGATTCCGTTCCTCGAGCACGACGACGCCAACCGTGCGTTGATGGGTTCGAACATGCAGCGTCAGGCTGTACCGACTCTGCGCGCTGACAAGCCGCTGGTAGGTACCGGCATGGAGCGTAACGTAGCCCGTGACTCCGGCGTTTGCGTCGTGGCTCGTCGTGGTGGCGTGATCGATTCCGTCGATGCCAGCCGTATCGTGGTTCGTGTTGCCGATGACGAAGTTGAAACCGGTGAAGCCGGTGTCGACATCTACAACCTGACCAAATACACCCGCTCGAACCAGAACACCTGCATCAACCAGCGTCCGCTGGTGCGTAAAGGTGATCGTGTTCAGCGTAGCGACATCATGGCCGACGGCCCGTCCACCGATATGGGTGAACTGGCACTGGGTCAGAACATGCGCATCGCGTTCATGGCATGGAACGGCTTCAACTTCGAAGACTCCATCTGCCTGTCCGAGCGTGTGGTTCAGGAAGACCGTTTCACCACGATCCACATTCAGGAACTGACCTGTGTGGCCCGTGACACCAAGCTTGGCCCAGAGGAAATCACTGCGGACATCCCGAACGTGGGTGAAGCTGCACTGAACAAGCTGGACGAAGCCGGTATCGTTTACGTAGGTGCTGAAGTAGGCGCAGGCGACATCCTGGTTGGCAAGGTCACTCCGAAAGGCGAGACCCAACTGACTCCGGAAGAAAAACTGCTGCGTGCAATCTTCGGTGAAAAAGCCAGCGACGTTAAAGACACATCCCTGCGCGTGCCAACCGGCACCAAAGGTACTGTCATCGACGTACAGGTCTTCACCCGTGACGGTGTTGAGCGTGATGCTCGTGCACTGTCGATCGAGAAGTCCCAACTGGACGAGATCCGCAAGGATCTGAACGAAGAGTTCCGCATCGTTGAAGGCGCGACTTTCGAGCGTCTGCGTTCCGCACTGGTAGGCCACAAGGCCGAAGGCGGCGCCGGCCTGAAGAAAGGTCAGGACATCACCGACGAAGTACTCGACGGTCTTGAGCACGGCCAGTGGTTCAAACTGCGCATGGCTGAAGATGCTCTGAACGAGCAGCTCGAGAAGGCTCAGGCCTACATCGTTGATCGTCGCCGTCTGCTGGACGACAAGTTCGAAGACAAGAAGCGCAAACTGCAGCAGGGCGATGACCTGGCTCCAGGCGTGCTGAAAATCGTCAAGGTTTACCTGGCAATCCGTCGCCGCATCCAGCCGGGCGACAAGATGGCCGGTCGTCACGGTAACAAGGGTGTGGTCTCCGTGATCATGCCGGTTGAAGACATGCCGCACGATGCCAATGGCACCCCGGTCGACGTAGTCCTCAACCCGCTGGGCGTACCTTCGCGTATGAACGTTGGTCAGATCCTCGAAACCCACCTGGGCCTCGCGGCCAAAGGTCTGGGCGAGAAGATCAACCGGATGGTCGAAGAGCAGCGTAAAGTCGCTGAACTGCGCACCTTCCTGGACGAGATCTACAACCAGATCGGCGGTCGTAACGAAGATCTGGACAGCTTCTCCGATCAGGAAATCCTCGATCTGGCGAACAACCTGCGTGGCGGCGTTCCAATGGCCACTCCAGTGTTCGACGGCGCCAAGGAAAGCGAAATCAAGGCCATGCTGAAACTGGCAGACCTGCCGGAAAGCGGCCAGATGCAGCTGACCGACGGCCGTACCGGCAACAAGTTCGAGCGTCCAGTTACCGTTGGCTACATGTACATGCTGAAGCTGAACCACTTGGTAGACGACAAGATGCACGCGCGTTCTACCGGTTCTTACAGCCTGGTTACCCAGCAGCCGCTGGGTGGTAAGGCGCAGTTCGGTGGTCAGCGTTTCGGGGAGATGGAGGTCTGGGCACTGGAAGCATACGGTGCTGCTTACACTCTGCAAGAAATGCTCACAGTGAAGTCGGACGATGTGAACGGCCGTACCAAGATGTACAAAAACATCGTGGATGGCGATCACCGTATGGAGCCGGGCATGCCCGAGTCCTTCAACGTGTTGATCAAGGAAATTCGTTCCCTCGGCATCGATATCGATCTGGAAACCGAATAACACGTGACGCGAATCGAGAGCGGGGCAGGATTGCCCGCTCTCTGCTCCGCCAGGAGGAAAGGCCTTGAAAGACCTACTGAATTTGCTGAAAAACCAGGGTCAAGTCGAAGAGTTCGACGCCATCCGTATCGGATTGGCCTCGCCGGAGATGATCCGTTCGTGGTCGTTCGGTGAAGTTAAAAAGCCGGAAACCATCAACTACCGTACGTTCAAACCTGAGCGTGACGGCCTGTTCTGCGCCAAGATCTTTGGCCCGGTAAAGGATTACGAGTGCCTGTGCGGTAAGTACAAGCGCTTGAAGCACCGTGGTGTGATCTGCGAGAAGTGCGGCGTTGAAGTCGCACTGGCCAAGGTTCGTCGTGAGCGCATGGCGCACATCGAACTGGCTTCGCCGGTTGCCCACATCTGGTTCCTGAAATCGCTGCCGTCGCGTATCGGCCTGCTGATGGACATGACCCTGCGTGATATCGAACGCGTTCTCTACTTCGAGAGCTATGTCGTTATCGATCCAGGCATGACCACCCTTGAAAAAGGTCAGCTGCTGAACGACGAGCAGTACTTCGAAGCGCTGGAAGAGTTCGGTGACGATTTCGACGCCCGCATGGGTGCCGAAGCTGTCCGTGAACTGCTGCACGCTATCGACCTGGAGCACGAGATTGGCCGTCTGCGCGAAGAGATTCCGCAAACCAACTCGGAAACCAAGATCAAGAAGCTGTCCAAGCGTCTGAAGTTGATGGAAGCCTTCCAGGGTTCCGGCAATCTGCCAGAGTGGATGGTGCTGACAGTTCTGCCGGTTCTGCCGCCAGATCTGCGTCCACTGGTCCCGCTGGATGGCGGTCGTTTCGCGACCTCCGACCTCAACGATCTGTATCGTCGAGTGATCAACCGTAACAACCGTTTGAAGCGCCTGCTGGATCTGTCCGCGCCGGACATCATCGTGCGCAACGAAAAGCGTATGTTGCAGGAAGCGGTCGATGCACTGCTCGACAACGGTCGTCGTGGCCGCGCAATCACTGGTTCCAACAAGCGTCCTCTGAAATCCCTGGCTGACATGATCAAGGGTAAGCAAGGTCGTTTCCGTCAGAACTTGCTCGGTAAGCGTGTTGACTACTCCGGTCGTTCGGTAATTACCGTAGGCCCGACCCTGCGTCTGCACCAGTGCGGTCTGCCGAAGAAGATGGCTCTCGAGCTGTTCAAGCCGTTCATTTTCGGCAAGCTCGAAATGCGTGGTCTGGCGACCACCATCAAAGCGGCCAAGAAAATGGTCGAGCGCGAGTTGCCAGAGGTTTGGGACGTTCTCGCTGAAGTGATTCGCGAACACCCGGTTCTTCTCAACCGTGCACCGACCCTTCACCGTCTGGGTATCCAGGCGTTTGAACCGGTACTGATCGAAGGTAAGGCCATCCAGCTGCACCCGCTGGTCTGCGCCGCGTACAACGCCGACTTCGACGGCGACCAAATGGCCGTGCACGTACCGCTGACGCTGGAAGCCCAGCTCGAAGCGCGTGCGTTGATGATGTCGACCAACAACATTCTGTCGCCAGCCAACGGTGAGCCAATCATCGTTCCTTCGCAGGACGTTGTATTGGGTCTGTACTACATGACCCGTGAAGCGATCAACGCCAAAGGCGAAGGTCGTGTATTCGCGGATCTGCAGGAAGTCGACCGTGTGTTCCGTGCCGGCGAAGCCGCACTGCACGCCAAGGTCAAGGTTCGTATCAACGAAACCGTCAACGACCGTGACGGCAACAGCGTGAGCGGTACCCGTATCGTCGACACCACTGTCGGCCGTGCGCTGCTGTTCCAGGTTGTGCCAAAAGGTCTGTCGTACGACGTCGTCAACCTGCCGATGAAGAAAAAGGCGATCTCCAAGCTGATCAACCAGTGCTACCGCGTGGTTGGTCTGAAAGAGACCGTGATCTTCGCTGACCAGTTGATGTACACCGGTTTCGCTTACTCGACCATCTCCGGAGTTTCCATCGGTGTTAACGACTTCGTTATCCCGGATGAAAAAGCCCGCATCATCGGTGCAGCCACCGACGAAGTGAAAGAGATCGAGAGCCAGTACGCCTCCGGCCTGGTAACCCAGGGCGAGAAGTACAACAAAGTGATCGACCTCTGGTCGAAAGCGAACGACGAAGTTTCCAAGGCGATGATGGCCAACCTCTCGAAAGAGAAAGTCATCGACCGTCACGGCGACGAAGTTGATCAAGAGTCTTTCAACTCGATGTACATGATGGCCGACTCGGGTGCACGGGGTTCCGCAGCACAGATTCGTCAGCTGGCCGGTATGCGTGGTCTGATGGCCAAGCCGGACGGTTCCATCATTGAAACGCCGATTACTGCGAACTTCCGTGAAGGTCTGAGCGTACTTCAGTACTTCATCTCGACTCACGGTGCTCGTAAAGGTCTGGCGGATACCGCGTTGAAAACCGCTAACTCCGGTTACCTGACTCGTCGTCTGGTAGACGTGGCGCAGGATCTGGTAGTAACCGAGATCGATTGCGGCACCGAACACGGTTTGCTGATGACTCCGCACATTGAAGGCGGTGACGTTGTAGAACCGTTGGGTGAGCGCGTATTGGGTCGTGTCATTGCCCGTGACGTATTCAAGCCGGGTACCGAGGACGTTATCGTTCCTGCCGGCACTCTGGTTGACGAGAAGTGGGTCGAGTTCATCGAGCTGAACAGCATCGACGAAGTGATCGTGCGTTCGCCGATCAGCTGCGAAACCCGCTACGGCATCTGCGCCAAGTGCTACGGCCGTGATCTGGCTCGTGGTCACCAGGTGAACATCGGTGAAGCGGTCGGCGTTATCGCTGCCCAGTCCATCGGTGAGCCGGGTACCCAGCTGACCATGCGTACGTTCCACATCGGTGGTGCGGCAAGCCGTACTTCCGCAGCCGACAGCGTTCAGGTGAAGAATGGCGGTACCGTCCGTCTGCACAACCTGAAGCACGTTGAGCGAGTGGATGGCCACCTGGTTGCTGTGTCCCGTTCCGGTGAGCTGGCAATCGCGGATGACTTCGGTCGTGAGCGCGAGCGTTACAAGCTGCCGTACGGTGCTGTGATTTCGGTTAAAGAAGGTGACAAGGTCGACGCTGGCGCAATCGTGGCCAAGTGGGATCCGCACACTCACCCGATCGTTACCGAAATGAAAGGTACCGTGACCTACGTGGGCATGGAAGAAGGCATCACGATCAAGCGTCAGACTGACGAATTGACCGGTATGACCAACATTGAAGTACTTGACGCGAAAGATCGTCCAGCTGCCGGTAAGGAAATCCGTCCAGCAGTGAAGATGGTCGACGACAACGGCAAGGATCTGCTGCTGCCAGGCACTGACGTTATCGCTCAGTACTTCCTGCCAGCCAACGCCCTGGTCGGTGTGGCTGACGGTGCGAAGATTGCGATCGGTGATGTTATCGCTCGTATCCCGCAGGAAACTTCGAAGACCCGTGACATCACCGGTGGTCTGCCGCGTGTTGCCGACCTGTTCGAAGCCCGTCGTCCGAAAGAAGCGTCGATTCTGGCTGAAGTCAGCGGCACCATCGCGTTCGGTAAAGAGACCAAAGGCAAGCGCCGTCTGGTCATTACCCCGAACGACGGTAGCGATCCGTACGAAGAGCTGATTCCGAAGTGGCGTCACCTGAACGTCTTCGAAGGCGAACAGGTAAACCGCGGCGAAGTTATCTCCGACGGTCCAAGCGATCCGCACGACATCCTGCGTCTGTTGGGTGTAAGCGCGCTGGCCAAGTACATCGTCAACGAGATCCAGGACGTTTATCGTCTGCAAGGCGTGAAGATCAACGACAAGCACATCGAGACCATCCTGCGTCAGATGCTGCGTAAAGTTGAAATCTCCGAGTCCGGCGATTCCAGCTTCATCAAGGGTGACCAGATGGAACTGACTCACGTTCTGGTAGAGAACGAGCGTCTGAGCGCGGAAGACAAGTTTGTCTCCAAGTTCACTCGCGTTCTGCTGGGTATCACCAAGGCGTCGTTGTCCACCGAATCGTTCATCTCGGCGGCTTCCTTCCAGGAAACCACCCGCGTACTGACCGAAGCGGCAGTCACCGGCAAGCGCGATTACCTGCGCGGCCTGAAAGAAAACGTAGTCGTGGGTCGTCTGATCCCGGCTGGTACCGGTCTTGCCTATCACAGCGAGCGCAAGCGTCGCCGTGATGCCGACAAGCCGTTGCGCGTAAGCGCCAGTGAAGTGGAAGCTGCACTGACCGAAGCGCTGAACTCGAGCGGTAACTGAGTTCTGCGATAAACGAGCGTGAGGCCCTGGTCGCTCCGTTCGTCGAATCGAGACATCAAGTCAAGGTTCGATGGGCGGGGAGGTCGGGGCCTTGCCTTGACTGGAATCAAGATCCTCTTTAGACTCTTGATCCCCTAAATTTGGCGGGAATTCGTTCCTGCCATTTTGCTTTTCTTGCAAGACAATAGCGTCGCAAGACAACAGTGGAGCTAGTAGATGGCAACTATCAACCAGCTGGTACGTCAGCCGCGTAAGCGTATCGTCGAGAAATCCGACGTACCTGCGCTGCAGAACTGCCCGCAACGTCGTGGCGTGTGCACCCGTGTGTACACCACCACGCCGAAAAAACCTAACTCGGCACTGCGTAAAGTATGCCGTGTGCGTCTGACCAACGGTTTCGAGGTTTCCTCGTACATCGGCGGTGAAGGCCACAACCTGCAAGAGCACAGCGTGGTACTGATCCGCGGCGGTCGTGTAAAAGACTTGCCAGGTGTTCGTTACCACACCGTTCGCGGCTCCTTGGATACTTCCGGCGTTAAAGGCCGTAACCAGGGTCGTTCGAAGTACGGTACCAAGCGTCCGAAGTAATCGGCCGTTTTGCAGATTTTTATTTTATTGAGTCGATAAGAGTAAGGTCGGGCACGCATCCTCTGGATCTGTCCCGAGCTAACCTGAAGACCGCTTGAGGGCTTATCATGCCAAGACGTCGCGTAGCAGCAAAGCGTGAGATTCTGGACGATCCGAAATACGGAAGCCAGATCCTCGCCAAATTCATGAACCACGTTATGGAAAGCGGCAAGAAAGCCGTTGCCGAGCGTATCGTTTATGGTGCCCTGGAAACCGTTGCGGCCCGTAAGGCTGGCACCGATCCCCTGGAACTCTTCGAAAAAGCACTCGACGCCATCGCTCCGCTGGTCGAAGTGAAGTCGCGCCGCGTTGGTGGTGCTACTTACCAGGTTCCGGTCGAGGTTCGTCCTTCCCGTCGTAACGCTCTGGCAATGCGCTGGTTGGTAGACTTCGCCCGTAAGCGCGGCGAGAAGTCTATGGCTCTGCGTTTGGCTGGCGAACTGCTGGATGCTGCTGAAGGTAAAGGTGCTGCTGTTAAGAAGCGTGAAGACGTGCACCGTATGGCCGAAGCTAACAAAGCTTTCTCGCACTACCGCTTCTAATTTTAGCTTCACTAATTTTGCGAGGGCTTTATGGCTCGTACTACTCCGATTAGCCGCTACCGTAACATCGGTATCGTCGCTCACGTGGATGCTGGTAAAACCACCACCACCGAGCGCGTACTGTTTTACACCGGCAAAAGTCACAAAATGGGCGAGGTGCATGATGGCGCCGCGACCACAGACTGGATGGTTCAGGAGCAGGAGCGTGGTATTACCATTACTTCTGCTGCCATTACCGCCTTCTGGAAAGGTTCCGAGAAGCAGTACTCTCACGAGCACCGTTTCAACGTAATCGATACCCCGGGCCACGTTGACTTCACCATTGAAGTTGAGCGTTCCCTGCGCGTACTCGACGGCGCTGTCGTTGTGTTCTGCGGTACTTCGGGTGTTGAGCCGCAGTCGGAAACCGTATGGCGTCAAGCCAACAAATACGGCGTTCCACGTCTTGTTTACGTAAACAAGATGGACCGTGCCGGCGCCAACTTCCTGCGCGTGATCGGTCAGATCAAGCAGCGTCTGGGTCACACTCCGGTGCCGATCCAGTTGGCCATCGGTTCCGAAGACAACTTCCAGGGTCAGATCGATCTGATCAACATGCAAGCTGTCTACTGGAATGACTCCGACAAAGGTATGGTCCCTGTTCGCAAGGACATTCCTGCCGAGCTGCAAGAGCTGGCTGAAGAGTGGCGCAACAACATGGTTGAAGCTGCTGCCGAAGCCAACGAAGAGCTGATGAACAAGTACCTGGAAGGCGAAGAGCTGTCGATCGAAGAGATCAAGGCTGCTTTGCGTCAGCGTACTATCGCCGGCGAAATCGTTCTGGCCGTTTGCGGTTCTTCGTTCAAGAACAAGGGCGTTCCCCTGGTTCTCGACGCCGTTATCGACTACCTGCCTGCTCCGACCGACATTCCTGCTATCAAGGGTTCCAACCCTGATAACGAGGAAGAAGAGATGGAGCGTCATGCAGACGACAACGAGCCTTTCGCGGCTCTGGCGTTCAAGATCGCTACCGACCCATTCGTGGGTACTCTGACCTTCGTCCGCGTTTACTCGGGCGTGTTGAACTCCGGCGACGGCGTGATCAACTCGGTCAAAGGCAAGAAAGAGCGCGTGGGTCGTATGGTGCAAATGCACGCAAACGCCCGTGAAGAGATCAAGGAAGTGCGCGCTGGCGACATCGCGGCCCTGATCGGCATGAAGGACGTCACCACTGGTGAAACCCTCTGCAACGCTGACAAGCCAATTATCCTGGTTCGCATGGACTTCCCGGAGCCGGTTATTTCGGTTGCCGTAGAGCCTAAGACCAAGGATGACCAGGAAAAAATGGGTATCGCTCTGGGCAAACTCGCTCAGGAAGACCCGTCTTTCCGCGTTAAAACTGATGAAGAGACTGGTCAGACGATCATCTCCGGCATGGGCGAGCTGCACCTGGACATCCTGGTTGACCGGATGCGCCGTGAGTTCAACGTCGAAGCCAACATCGGCAAGCCTCAGGTTTCGTATCGTGAGCGCATCACGAAGAACTGTGAAATCGAAGGCAAGTTCGTTCGTCAGTCCGGTGGTCGCGGCCAGTTCGGTCACTGCTGGATCCGTTTTGCTCCTGCTGACGAAGGTCAGGAAGGTCTGCAATTCGTGAACGAAGTTGTAGGTGGTGTGGTTCCTAAGGAATACATCCCGGCTATCCAGAAGGGTATCGAAGAGCAGATGAAGAACGGCGTTGTTGCCGGCTATCCGCTGATCGGCCTGAAGGCTACCGTGTTCGATGGTTCTTACCACGACGTCGACTCCAACGAGATGGCGTTTAAGGTGGCTGCTTCCATGGCGACCAAGCAACTGGCCCAGAAGGGTGGTGGTGAGTTGCTCGAGCCGATCATGGCGGTAGAGGTTGTTACGCCTGAAGACTATATGGGTGATGTGATGGGCGACCTTAACCGTCGTCGCGGCATGATCCAGGGTATGGAAGACACAGTGTCCGGCAAGGTTATCCGTGCCGAGGTTCCACTGGGTGAGATGTTCGGTTATGCGACCGACGTTCGTTCCATGTCCCAGGGTCGCGCAAGCTACTCTATGGAATTCAAAAAATACGATACGGCTCCGTCGCACATCGTCGAATCCGTAACCAAAAAACAAGGCTGATTCAGCCCCTTTAGGCTAGGAGTTAATTGTCGTGGCTAAAGAAAAATTTGATCGTTCCCTACCGCACGTCAACGTTGGCACCATTGGTCACGTTGACCACGGTAAAACCACTCTGACTGCTGCTCTGACTCGCGTTTGCTCCGAAGTTTTCGGTTCGGCCGTCGTTGAATTCGACAAGATCGACAGCGCACCAGAAGAAAAAGCTCGCGGTATCACCATCAACACCGCTCACGTTGAGTACAACTCGACTATTCGTCACTACGCTCACGTTGACTGCCCAGGTCACGCTGACTATGTGAAGAACATGATCACCGGTGCTGCCCAGATGGACGGCGCGATCCTGGTTTGCTCGGCCGCTGATGGTCCGATGCCGCAAACCCGTGAGCACATCCTGCTGTCCCGTCAGGTAGGCGTTCCGTACATCGTGGTTTTCCTGAACAAGGCTGACCTGGTAGACGACGCTGAGCTGCTGGAACTGGTTGAGATGGAAGTTCGTGACCTGCTGTCGACCTACGACTTCCCAGGTGACGACACTCCGATCATCATCGGTTCGGCTCGTATGGCGCTGGAAGGCAAAGACGACAACGAAATGGGCACCACTGCCGTTCGTAAACTGGTTGAAACTCTGGATACCTACATCCCAGAACCAGTTCGTATGATCGACAAGCCATTCCTGATGCCAATCGAAGACGTATTCTCGATCTCGGGTCGCGGTACTGTTGTGACTGGTCGTATCGAGCGCGGTATCGTTCGCGTTCAGGATCCGCTGGAAATCGTTGGTCTGCGTGACACCACCGTTACTACTTGCACCGGTGTTGAAATGTTCCGCAAGCTGCTCGACGAAGGTCGTGCTGGCGAGAACTGCGGCGTTCTGCTGCGTGGTACCAAGCGTGACGACGTTGAGCGTGGCCAGGTTCTGGTCAAGCCAGGTTCGGTCAAGCCGCACACCAAGTTCACCGCAGAAGTTTACGTTCTGAGCAAGGAAGAAGGCGGTCGTCACACTCCGTTCTTCAAAGGCTACCGTCCACAGTTCTACTTCCGTACTACTGACGTGACTGGTAACTGCGAGCTGCCAGAAGGCGTTGAAATGGTAATGCCAGGTGACAACATTCAGATGACTGTTACCCTGATCAAAACCATCGCGATGGAAGACGGTCTGCGTTTCGCTATCCGTGAAGGCGGTCGTACCGTCGGCGCTGGCGTCGTAGCCAAAATCATCGAGTAAGACTTTTAAAGTCAGCTTGATGGATTGAAAAGCCCCCGCTCAGCGGGGGCTTTTTTATTGGGTTGACACCTATCGGGGGCGTCTATAGAATTGCGCCTCCTTTTAACGGGCGTATTGCGCCCGGTGGGAATAGCAGCCGGAGTCTGAAATCCAATGCAAAATCAGCAAATCCGTATCAGGTTGAAGGCTTTTGACCATCGCCTGATCGACCAATCAACCCAGGAAATCGTGGAAACCGCGAAACGTACTGGTGCTCAAGTGCGTGGTCCAATTCCACTGCCTACCCGTAAAGAGCGGTTCACCGTTCTGGTTTCCCCGCACGTCAACAAAGACGCGCGTGACCAGTACGAGATCCGCACTCATAAGCGTGTTCTGGACATCGTCCAGCCAACGGATAAAACCGTTGACGCGCTGATGAAGCTTGATCTTGCGGCCGGTGTGGAAGTGCAGATCAGCCTCGGCTAAGACTCGGTCTTGGTCGTGTAACGCTCTGAAATGGGCGGCCATAGCGGGTGAAAGCCCCGTACACTCATGAGGTTTACAACATGACTATTGGTGTAGTCGGTCGTAAATGCGGTATGACCCGTATTTTCACCGAAGAAGGTGTCTCCATTCCGGTCACGGTCATTGAGATCGAGCCGAATCGCGTCACCCAGTTCAAAACTGAAGAGACCGATGGCTATCGTGCAGTGCAAGTCACTGTCGGCGAGCGTCGCGCTTCGCGTGTAACAGCAGCTCAGGCTGGCCACTTCGCTAAAGCGAACGTTGCCGCTGGTCGCACCACCATGGAATTCCGCCTTGAAGAAGGCGAGTACCAGGCTGGCGATCTGATCAACGCTGAAATCTTCGCCGCTGGTCAACTGGTTGATGTAACCGGTCAGTCCAAGGGTAAAGGCTTCCAGGGTACGATCAAGCGTTGGAATTTCCGCGGGCAAGATAACACCCACGGTAACTCCGTATCCCACCGCGTCCCAGGCTCTATCGGCCAGTGCCAGACTCCTGGTCGTGTATTCAAGGGCAAAAAAATGTCCGGTCATATGGGCGCTGAGCGCGTGACCGTGCAGTCCCTGGAAGTAGTGCGCGTGGACGCTGAACGCAATCTGTTGTTGGTCAAGGGTGCTGTTCCTGGCGCTACTGGCGGCAACCTGGTTGTACGTCCAGCAGCCAAGGCTCGCGGTTAAGGGGAAGCTGACATGCAATTAAATGTAAATGACGCTCAAGCGATCGAAGTTTCCGAACTGACATTTGGCGGCGAATTCAACGAGACGCTGGTTCACCAAGCAGTCGTGGCCTACATGGCCGGCGGCCGTCAAGGTAGCAAGCAGCAGAAGACCCGTTCCGACGTTCGTGGTGGCGGCAAGCGCCCATGGCGTCAGAAAGGTACTGGCCGTGCTCGTGCCGGTACTATCCGTAGCCCAATCTGGCGTGGCGGCGGTACCACTTTCGCAGCTCGTCCACAGGATCACTCCCAGAAGCTGAACAAGAAGATGTATCGCGCAGCAATGCGTTCCATCCTTGCTGAGCTGGTGCGTACTGATCGTCTGGTCGTGGTTCAGGATTTCGCTGTTGAAACTCCGAAAACCAAAGATCTGCTGGGCAAACTGAACAACATGAGCCTGACCGACGTTTTGATCGTGTCGGACGCTGTTGATCAGAACCTGTACCTGGCTGCTCGCAACCTGCCGCACGTAGATGTACGTGATGTGCAAGGTTCCGATCCAGTTAGTCTGATCGCATACGACAAGGTGTTGATCACCGTGTCGGCCGTGAAGAAATTCGAGGAGCTGCTGGGATGAACCAGGAACGCGTATTTAAAGTTCTGCTTGGCCCGCACGTTTCCGAGAAGGCTACGGTTCTGGCAGACAAGAAAGGCCAGTTCGTTTTCAAGGTTGCTACTGACGCAACCAAGCTGGAAATCAAGAAGGCCGTCGAAAGCCTGTTCAGCGTGAAAGTAGAGCGCGTCACTACCCTGAATGTTCTGGGTAAGAGCAAGCGCACTGCTCGCGGTCTGGGCAAGCGTAATGACTGGAAGAAGGCAGTTATCTCCCTTCAGCCAGGCCAAGATCTCGATTTCAGCAGCAGTGCTGAGTAAGGAAGGGGTGCATCATGGCAATCGTTAAATGCAAACCGACTTCCCCTGGCCGCCGTTTTGTGGTCAAGGTGGTCAACCAGGAGCTGCATAAAGGCGCTCCTCACGCACCGCTGCTCGAGAAAAAATCGAAGTCTGGTGGTCGTAACAACAATGGCCGTATTACCACTCGTCACATCGGTGGTGGTCATAAGCAGCATTACCGTATGGTCGATTTCCGTCGCAACGACAAAGATGGCATCTCTGCCACTGTCGAGCGCATCGAATACGATCCAAACCGTACTGCTCACATCGCACTGCTTTGCTACGCAGACGGCGAGCGCCGCTACATCATCGCCCCTAAAGGCGTGAGTGCTGGCGACCAGCTGATCGCAGGCGCTCTGGCTCCAATCAAGCCAGGCAACGCTCTGCAACTGCGCAACATTCCAGTCGGTTCTACCGTACACGGCATCGAATTGAAGCCAGGTAAAGGTGCACAGATCGCTCGTTCCGCTGGTGCTTCGGCTCAGCTGATCGCTCGTGAAGGTGTCTACGTGACCCTGCGTCTGCGTTCCGGTGAAATGCGTAAAGTCCTGGCTGAATGCCGTGCGACCCTGGGTGAAGTCTCGAACTCCGAGCACAGCCTGCGTTCGCTGGGTAAAGCTGGTGCCAAACGCTGGCGTGGCGTTCGCCCAACCGTTCGTGGTGTTGCCATGAACCCGGTTGACCACCCACATGGTGGTGGTGAAGGTCGTACCTCTGGTGGTCGTCATCCGGTATCGCCATGGGGCTTCCCGACTAAGGGCGCGAAGACTCGTGGTAATAAGCGTACCGACAAAATGATCGTCCGTCGTCGCAAGTAAATAGAGGGATACGACAGTGCCACGTTCTCTGAAAAAAGGTCCTTTTATTGATCTTCACCTACTGAAGAAGATCGAAGTGGCGGCGGAAAAGAACGATCGCAAACCAATTAAAACCTGGTCGCGTCGTTCGATGATCCTGCCACAAATGGTCGGTCTGACCATCGCAGTACACAACGGTCGTCAGCACGTCCCAGTTCTCGTTAACGAAGACATGGTCGGCCACAAACTGGGCGAGTTCGCCGGTACCCGCAACTATCGCGGGCACGTGGCTGACAAGAAAGCCAAGCGTTAAGGGGTAAGGAAATGGAAGTAGCCGCTAAGTTGTCGGGCGCTCGAATCTCCGCCCAGAAAGCCCGCTTGGTCGCCGACCAGATCCGCGGGAAGAAGGTGGGCGAAGCGCTCAACCTGTTGGCTTTCAGCAGTAAGAAAGCCGCCGAGATCATGAAGAAAGTGCTGGAGTCGGCCGTAGCCAACGCCGAGCATAACGAAGGCGCAGACGTTGATGACCTGAAGGTCAGCACCGTTTTCGTCAACGAAGGGCGTTCGCTGAAGCGCATCATGCCACGTGCCAAAGGCCGTGCTGATCGCATCGTCAAGCGGTCTTGCCATATCACTGTCAAGGTTGCTGACAAGTAACGGAGTCGAAGAGATGGGTCAGAAAGTACATCCCATTGGCATTCGCCTGGGAATCGTCAAGGAGCACACCTCCGTCTGGTACGCAGACGGTCGGACTTATGCGGACTACTTGTTCGCAGATCTGAAAGTGCGTGAGTATCTCCAAGACAAACTAAAAAGCGCGTCCGTAAGCCGTATCGATATCCATCGTCCGGCCCAAACTGCACGCATCACCATCCACACCGCTCGTCCTGGTATCGTTATCGGGAAGAAAGGTGAAGATGTTGAGAAACTGCGTCAGGACCTGACCAAGCAAATGGGTGTGCCTGTGCACATCAATATCGAAGAGATCCGCAAGCCGGAGCTCGACGGTATGCTGGTTGCGCAGAGCGTAGCTCAGCAGCTGGAGCGTCGTGTAATGTTCCGTCGCGCTATGAAGCGCGCAGTACAGAACGCCATGCGCATTGGTGCCAAAGGCATCAAAATCCAAGTGAGCGGTCGTCTCGGCGGTGCTGAAATCGCACGTACTGAATGGTATCGCGAAGGTCGTGTGCCACTGCACACCCTGCGTGCCGACATCGACTATGCCAACTACGAAGCTCACACCACTTACGGTGTGATCGGTGTAAAGGTTTGGATCTTCAAAGGCGAAGTTATTGGTGGTCGCCAAGAAGAACTGAAACCACAAGCACCAGCGCCTCGTAAAAAAGCTGCTAAGTAAGGGGTACGCCAAATGTTGCAACCAAAGCGTACGAAGTTCCGCAAGCAGATGACCGGCCACAACCGTGGTCTGGCACTGCGCGGTAGCAAAGTCAGCTTCGGCGAGTTCGCGCTGAAGTCTGTTGCTCGTGGTCGTCTCACCGCTCGTCAGATCGAGTCAGCGCGTCGTGCTCTGACCCGTCACGTAAAACGTGGCGGCAAGATCTGGATCCGTGTATTCCCGGACAAGCCGATCTCCAAGAAACCTCTCGAGGTTCGTATGGGTAAAGGTAAGGGTAACGTGGAGTACTGGGTTGCCCAGATTCAGCCAGGCAAAGTCCTGTATGAAATCGAGGGTGTTTCTGAAGAGCTGGCGCGTGAGGCTTTCGCCCTGGCTGCTGCAAAGCTGCCGCTCGCCACCTCCTTTGTTAAACGGACGGTGATGTGATGAAAGCGAATGAACTTCGTGAAAAATCCGCACAGCAGCTGAACGAGCAACTGCTCGGCTTGCTGCGCGACCAGTTCAATCTGCGCATGCAGAAAGCAACTGGCCAGTTGGGGCAGTCTCATCTGCTCTCGCAAGTTAAGCGTGACATCGCTCGCGTGAAGACTGTGCTCAACCAGCAGGCAGGTAAGTGATCATGGCTGAAGCCGAAAAAACTGTCCGTACGCTGACTGGCCGTGTTGTCAGCGACAAGATGGACAAAACCATCACCGTTCTGATCGAGCGTCGCGTTAAGCACCCGATCTACGGTAAATACGTTAAGCGTTCGACTAAGCTGCACGCGCACGACGAAACCAATCAGTGCCACATCGGCGACAAAGTCACTATTCGTGAAACTCGTCCGATGGCCAAGACCAAGTCTTGGGCGCTGGTTGATGTTCTCGAACGCGCTGTGGAAGTCTAAGGGCTAGGGGTCGGAGAAATTATATGATTCAGACTCAATCCATGCTCGATGTGGCCGATAACAGCGGCGCTCGCCGTGTTATGTGCATCAAGGTGCTGGGTGGCTCCCATCGTCGTTACGCTGGTATCGGTGACATCATCAAAGTTACCGTGAAGGAAGCAATTCCTCGCGGTAAGGTGAAAAAAGGCCAAGTGATGACTGCTGTTGTAGTCCGCACTCGTCACGGCGTACGTCGTGCTGATGGCTCCATTATCCGCTTTGATGGCAACGCTGCTGTTCTTCTGAACAACAAGCAAGAGCCGATCGGCACCCGTATCTTTGGGCCAGTGACCCGTGAACTTCGTACTGAGAAGTTCATGAAGATCGTCTCGCTCGCCCCAGAAGTGCTGTAAGGAGATCCGACATGCAAAAGATTCGTCGTGACGACGAGATCATCGTGATCGCCGGCAAAGACAAAGGTAAGCGCGGTAAGGTGCTTAAGGTTCTCGCTAATAACCGTCTGGTTATTGGTGGTCTGAACCTGGTTAAGCGTCATACCAAGCCTAACCCGATGTCGGGCGTACAAGGCGGTATCGTCGAAAAAGAAGCTCCACTGGACGCTTCTAACGTCGCCATTTTCAACGGCGAAACCAACAAGGCTGATCGCGTTGGTTTCAAAGTAGAAGACGGCAAGAAAATTCGTGTCTTCAAGTCGACCCAAAAAGCGGTTGATGCTTGAACACTGCTAGGTAGAAGACCATGGCACGACTAAAAGAGATTTACCGGAAGGAAATCGCTCCGAAACTTAAGGAAGAACTTAAGCTTTCGAACGTGATGGAAGTTCCGCGCGTTACCAAAATCACCCTGAACATGGGTCTGGGCGAAGCGATCGGCGACAAAAAAGTCATCGAGCACGCTGTTGCTGACCTGGAAAAGATCACCGGCCAGAAAGTCGTTGTGACCTACGCTCGTAAATCCATCGCTGGCTTCAAAGTCCGCGAAGGATGGCCGATCGGCGTCAAAGTGACCCTGCGCCGTGAGCGTATGTACGAGTTCCTGGATCGTCTGCTGTCGATCTCCCTGCCTCGGGTTCGCGACTTCCGCGGCCTGAATGCCAAGTCCTTCGATGGTCGTGGCAACTACAGCATGGGCGTGAAAGAGCAGATCATCTTCCCGGAAATCGACTACGATAAGATCGATGCTCTCCGCGGTCTGGACATTACCCTGACCACCACTGCCAAGAACGATGATGAAGGCCGCGCTCTGCTGCGTGCTTTCAAATTCCCGTTCCGCAACTGATTGGAGTAGGAAAATGGCCAAGAAGAGCATGAAGAACCGTGAGCTGAAGCGTCAGCTCACCGTTGCCAAGTACGCCACCAAGCGTGCAGCGCTGAAAGCTATCATCGTCGATCTGAACGCAAGTCCAGAAGCGCGTTGGGAAGCTACCGTAGCTCTGCAGAAGCAACCACGTGACGCAAGCGCTTCGCGCATGCGTAACCGTTGCCGCCTGACTGGTCGTCCGCACGGCGTGTACCGCAAGTTCGGCCTCGGCCGTAACATGCTGCGTCAAGCTGCAATGCGTGGTGACGTACCAGGTCTGGTTAAAGCCAGCTGGTAACAGTTGTCAAAGTCTCGATGTTCGGGTTCGCAAGAACCTGACCATCGGTGGCCTTGAATCTGAATCAAGCCCCTTTTGGGGCTTGATTCATTTCTGGGGTGTGTCTAGAATGACCGGCTCGCCTGAGCCCGTGTTTTTCTGCCCGGAAGTTCTCGGCGACAAGTAGTAGCCGCAAGGCTAATTTTTTTGTATTAGGAGCGTCTAGCCCATGAGTATGCAGGACCCGTTAGCGGACATGCTAACTCGAATCCGTAATGCCCAGATGGCTGAAAAGTCTGTCGTAAGCATGCCGTCTTCCACGTTGAAGGCTGCTGTAGCAAAAGTCCTGAAGGACGAAGGTTACATCGCGGATTTTCAGATCACCACCGACGCCAAGCCGTCGCTGTCCATCTCGCTGAAGTACTTCGAAGGCCGTCCGGTTATCGAAGAAGTGAAGCGCGTTAGTCGTCCAGGCCTGCGTCAGTACAAGTCCGTTGAAGATCTGCCGAAAGTTCGTGGCGGTCTTGGCGTGTCTATCGTCTCCACCAACAAAGGTGTGATGACGGATCGTGCTGCGCGCGCTGCCGGTGTCGGCGGCGAAGTTCTTTGCACTGTGTTCTAAGGGGGGATAAGCATGTCTCGCGTCGCTAAGAACCCCGTTAAGCTGCCAGCCGGTGTCGAAGTCAAATTCGCAGGCCAACAGCTTTCGGTGAAGGGTGCCAAGGGTACTCTTGAACTGAACATCCATTCGTCCGTTGAGATCGTTGAAGAAGCTGGTGAGCTGCGTTTCGCTGCTCGCAATGGCGATCAACAAACTCGCGCAATGGCCGGTACCACGCGTGCGTTGGTAAACAACATGGTCCAGGGCGTAAGCCAAGGCTTCGAGCGCAAGCTCCAGCTGGTCGGTGTTGGTTACAAAGCGCAAGCAAAAGGTCAGGTTCTGAACCTGGCTCTTGGCTTCTCGCACCCAGTGGATTACGAACTGCCGGAAGGCATCACCGCTGAGACTCCTAGCCAGACCGATATCCTGATCAAGGGCATCGACAAGCAGCTGGTAGGTCAAGTGGCCGCCGAGATCCGCGACTTCCGTCCACCAGAGCCGTACAAAGGCAAAGGTGTGCGCTACGCGGACGAAGTCGTCCGTCGTAAAGAAGCCAAGAAGAAGTAGGGCATAGCAAATGACCGACAAAAAAGTTACTCGACTGCGTCGCGCTCGCAAAGCACGCCTGAAAATGCACGAACTCGAAGTCGTGCGTCTCTGCGTGTTCCGCTCGTCGCAGCACATCTACGCCCAGGTCATCTCGGCCGACGGCAACAAAGTCCTGGCAAGTGCCTCGACTTTGGATAAAGAACTGCGTGATGGTGCCACTGGCAACATCGACGCGGCCACAAAGGTTGGCCAGCTGGTCGCTACGCGTGCTAAGGCCGCTGGCGTATCGCAAGTGGCTTTCGACCGCTCTGGCTTCAAGTATCACGGCCGCGTTAAAGCGCTGGCTGATGCTGCTCGTGAAGCTGGGCTGGAGTTCTAAGTTATGTCAAATAACGACCAAAAGCGCGACGAAGGCTACATCGAGAAGCTGGTTCAAGTTAACCGCGTAGCCAAAACCGTTAAAGGCGGCCGTATCTTCACTTTCACCGCGTTGACCGTGGTTGGTGATGGTAAAGGGCGTGTTGGCTTCGGCCGTGGCAAGTCGCGTGAAGTGCCTGCTGCGATCCAGAAGGCAATGGAAGCTGCTCGCCGCAACATGATTCAAGTTGACCTGAACGGCACCACTCTGCAGTACGCAATGAAGTCCGCTCACGGCGCTTCGAAGGTGTACATGCAGCCTGCTTCTGAAGGTACCGGTATCATCGCTGGCGGCGCTATGCGTGCTGTCCTCGAAGTTGCTGGCGTTCAGAACGTTCTGGCCAAGTGCTACGGCTCGACTAACCCGGTAAACGTGGTTCACGCCACTTTCAAGGGTCTGAAGGCTATGCAGTCTCCTGAGTCCATCGCTGCCAAGCGTGGCCTGCGTGTTGAGGAGATCAAGTAATCATGGCTACCGTTAAAGTTACGCTGATCAAAAGCATGACCGGCCGCATCCCTAACCACAAATTGTGCGTTAAGGGTCTGGGTCTGCGTCGCATCGGTCACACTGTAGAAGTCCAGGATACTCCCGAGAATCGCGGGATGATCAACAAGGCTTACTACATGCTGCGTGTCGAGGGTTAATCGATGAAACTCAATGATCTGAGTCCAGCGCCGGGTTCCCGTCGCGAAAAGCATCGTCCGGGCCGTGGTATCGGTAGTGGTTTGGGCAAGACTGGTGGCCGTGGTCACAAAGGTCAGACCTCCCGCTCCGGTGGCACCATCGCTCCAGGCTTTGAAGGCGGTCAACAGCCGCTGCATCGTCGCCTGCCCAAGTTCGGTTTCGTTTCCCTGAAAGCCATGGATCGCGCAGAAGTGCGTTTGTCCGAGCTGGCCAAAGTGGAAGGCGACATCGTTACTGTGCAGTCCCTGAAAGATGCCAACGTGATCAACGTCAACGTACAGCGTGTGAAAATCATGCTGTCCGGTGAAGTGACTCGCGCTGTCACTATCGGCAAGGGAATCGGCGCCACCAAAGGTGCGCGTGCGGCTATCGAAGCAGCTGGCGGCAAGTTCGAGGAATAAATGGCTAAGCAAGGTGCTCTCTCTGCGCTCGGCAAAGGCGGTATGTCTGAACTCTGGGCTCGTCTGCGTTTTCTGTTCCTGGCGATTATCGTCTACCGAATAGGCGCACACATCCCGGTTCCAGGTATCAACCCGGACCGACTCGCAGACCTGTTTCGACAGAATGAGGGGACCATTCTTAGCTTGTTCAACATGTTCTCCGGCGGCGCGCTGGAACGGATGAGCATCTTTGCACTGGGGATCATGCCGTACATTTCGGCATCGATCATCATGCAACTGATGACCGCCGTCAGCCCGCAGCTGGAGCAGTTGAAGAAGGAAGGTGAAGCTGGCCGTCGCAAGATCAGCCAGTACACCCGCTACCTCACCGTCGCTCTCGCTCTGGTCCAGGCTATTGGCATGTCCATTGGTCTGGCCGGGCAGGGCGTTGCGTTCACTGGTGACTTTGGCTTCCATTTCGTCGCGGTAACCACATTTGTGGCTGGTGCGATGTTCATGATGTGGCTGGGTGAGCAGATTACTGAGCGTGGTGTTGGCAACGGTATCTCGATGTTGATTTTTTCGGGTATCGTCGCCGGTCTTCCGAGAGCAATCGGGCAGTCTTTCGAGTCTGCGCGTCAGGGTGATATCAACATCTTCGCCCTGGTTGCCATCGGTTTGCTGGCAGTAGCGATTATCGGTTTCGTGGTGTTCATTGAGCGTGGTCAGCGTCGTATCGCTGTTCACTACGCCAAGCGTCAGCAGGGCCGCAAGGTCTTTGCTGCGCAGACCAGCCACTTGCCGCTGAAGGTGAACATGGCCGGTGTTATTCCGGCTATTTTCGCGAGCAGCATTTTGCTGTTCCCGGCTTCGTTGGGTGCCTGGTTCGGTCAGTCTGAAGGTATGGGCTGGTTGCAGGACATCTCGCAGTCGATCGCTCCTGGTCAGCCGTTGAATATTCTGCTGTTTAGTGCAGGGATTATTTTCTTCTGCTTCTTCTATACGGCGTTGATGTTCAATCCGAAAGACGTAGCGGAAAACCTGAAGAAGTCCGGTGCCTTTATTCCGGGCATCCGTCCAGGTGAGCAGTCTGCGCGCTATATTGATGGCGTTCTGACTCGTTTGACCCTGTTCGGTGCTCTTTACATGACGGCCGTGTGCCTGTTGCCCCAGTTTCTTGTGGTTGCAGCAAACGTTCCGTTCTACCTTGGCGGGACCTCGTTGCTGATCGTGGTCGTGGTTGTGATGGACTTCATGTCCCAAGTACAATCGCACCTCGTTTCGCACCAGTACGAATCCCTGATGAAGAAAGCCAACCTGAAGGGTTACGGCAGCGGCATGTTGCGCTGAGTACCTATAAGGTTCGAGGAGTTGGTGATGAAAGTTCGTGCATCGGTGAAAAAGCTGTGCCGTAACTGCAAGATTATTCGCCGCGAAGGTGTTGTTCGAGTAATTTGCAGCGCGGAACCGCGTCACAAACAGCGCCAAGGCTGAGTGTGATTGTGCTTCAAGCCCGGTAGCTAGTGCGCTACCGGGTTGATTATTTGTTATTACAGCGATATTATCTCGCGCCCTATTTCTTGGCTTCCGGGGCGTAGGTAGCTGTCAATTGGAGTCCCACTGAATGGCCCGTATTGCAGGCGTTAACATTCCAGATAACAAGCATACTGTTATCTCGCTGACCTACATCTATGGTGTTGGTCGCACTACTGCGCAGAAGATCTGTGCAGTGACTGGGGTAAACCCAGCAGCAAAGATCAAAGATCTGAGCGACGAGCAAATTGAACAGCTGCGTGGCGAAGTGGCGAAGTTCACCACTGAAGGTGACCTGCGTCGCGAAATCAACATGAAAATCAAGCGCTTGATGGACCTCGGTTGCTATCGCGGTCTGCGTCATCGTCGTGGTCTGCCAGTACGCGGTCAGCGTACCAAGACCAACGCGCGTACCCGTAAAGGTCCGCGTAAGCCGATCCGCAAGTAATCGCCCCAGCGAATCGACAGGAATTTAATCATGGCAAAACCTGCTGCTCGTCCTCGTAAAAAAGTTAAAAAGACAGTGGTTGATGGCATCGCCCACATCCATGCATCTTTTAACAACACCATCGTGACCATTACCGACCGTCAAGGTAACGCTCTTTCCTGGGCTACCTCCGGTGGTTCGGGTTTCCGCGGTTCCCGCAAGTCCACCCCGTTCGCTGCTCAAGTAGCTGCTGAACGTGCTGGTCAAGCTGCGCTGGAATACGGCCTGAAAAACCTCGACGTCAACGTCAAGGGTCCAGGTCCAGGTCGTGAATCCGCAGTCCGCGCTTTGAACGGCTGTGGCTACAAGATCGCCAGCATCACCGACGTGACGCCAATCCCGCACAACGGGTGCCGTCCGCCGAAGAAGCGCCGCGTGTAATCCAGGAGATTGTAAAGAATGGCTCGTTACATTGGTCCAAAATGCAAACTCGCTCGTCGCGAAGGCACCGATCTCTTCCTGAAGAGCGGCGTGCGCGCGATCGAATCGAAGTGCAACATTGAAGCAGCACCTGGTATCCACGGCCAACGCCGCGGTCGCCAGTCCGATTACGGCACCCAACTGCGTGAAAAGCAGAAGGTCCGTCGTATCTACGGCGTTCTCGAGCGTCAGTTCAGCGGCTACTACAAAGAAGCTGCTGGCAAGAAAGGTGCAACCGGTGAAAACCTGCTGCAACTTCTCGAATGCCGTCTGGACAACGTTGTATACCGTATGGGCTTTGGTTCGACTCGTGCCGAATCCCGCCAGCTGGTATCGCACAAGTCGATCAGCGTCAACGGTCAGACCGTAAACGTTCCGTCGTATCAGGTTCGTGCTGGTGACGTGGTTGCAGTTCGCGAGAAAGCAAAAAACCAACTTCGCATTGTCCAAGCTCTCGATCTGTGTGCCCAACGTGGCCGCGTAGAATGGGTAGAAGTAGACACTGAGAAGAAGTCGGGCGTTTTCAAGAACGTTCCTGCTCGCAGTGATCTGTCCGCCGACATCAACGAAAGCCTGATTGTCGAGCTCTACTCCAAGTAAGGGCTAGAAAATAGGTGCATCCATGCAGATTTCGGTAAATGAGTTCCTGACACCCCGCCACATTGATGTGCAGGTTGTCAGTCCAACCCGCGCCAAGATCACTCTCGAGCCTCTCGAGCGTGGTTTTGGCCACACCCTGGGCAACGCGCTGCGCCGCATCCTGTTGTCCTCAATGCCCGGCTGCGCAGTAGTCGAGGCCGAGATTGACGGTGTGCTCCACGAGTACAGCGCCATCGAAGGTGTACAGGAAGACGTAATTGAAATCCTGTTGAACCTTAAAGGTCTGGCCATCAAGCTGCACGGTCGTGACGAAGTTACGCTGACCTTGTCGAAGAAGGGTTCGGGGGTGGTTACCGCTGCCGATATTCAGCTGGATCATGATGTCGAGATCGTTAATCCCGATCACGTAATCGCTAACCTGGCGTCTAACGGCGCCCTGAACATGAAGCTCACCGTAGCTCGTGGTCGTGGTTATGAACCAGCCGACTCGCGTCAGAGCGATGAAGACGAAAGCCGCAGCATCGGTCGCTTGCAGCTTGACTCTTCGTTCAGCCCGGTTCGCCGTATCGCTTACGTGGTGGAAAACGCCCGTGTCGAGCAGCGTACCAACCTGGACAAGCTGGTTATTGATCTGGAAACCAACGGTACCCTGGATCCTGAAGAGGCTATCCGTCGCGCTGCAACCATCCTGCAACAGCAGCTGGCTGCGTTCGTCGACCTCAAAGGTGAAAGTGAGCCGCTGGTTGTCGAGCAGGAAGACGAGATCGATCCGATCCTGCTTCGCCCGGTTGACGATCTGGAACTGACTGTACGTTCGGCTAACTGCCTTAAGGCGGAAAACATCTACTACATCGGCGACCTGATTCAGCGTACCGAAGTAGAGCTGTTGAAGACTCCGAACCTGGGCAAGAAATCCTTGACTGAAATCAAGGACGTTCTGGCCTCCCGCGGTCTGTCCCTCGGCATGCGCCTCGACAACTGGCCGCCTGCAAGTCTTAAGAAGGACGACAAGGCGACTGCCTGATCGTCGTAATCACCGAACGTAGTGTTTGGTAAGGAATGAACCATGCGTCATCGTAAAAGTGGTCGTCACCTGAGCCGCACCAGCTCGCACCGCAAGGCCATGTTCCAAAACATGGCGGTGTCGCTGTTCGAGCACGAGCTGATCAAAACTACTCTGCCAAAAGCCAAAGAACTGCGCCGCGTTGCCGAGCCGCTGATCACTCTGGCCAAGACAGACAGCCTGGCTAACCGCCGTCTGGCTTTCGACCGTACTCGTTCGAAAGCTATCGTTGGTAAGCTCTTCAACGACCTGGGCAAGCGTTACGCTACCCGTGAGGGTGGCTACCTGCGCATCCTCAAGTGCGGTTTCCGCGCTGGCGACAACGCGCCTATGGCGTACGTCGAGTTGGTTGATCGTGCTACTGCTGGCGAAGCTGTATCCGCCGAGTAAGACGTCAGTCTGAAACAAAGAACCGGGCCTAGTGCCCGGTTTTTTGTGCCTGTAAGAAATGCGTCGTCCGTACAAGTTTCTGACATGGTTGAACTGCCACTATGTGCCGGGAAAACATAATTAGTAATTATCTATCGATGCCTGCAAGTTAATGAATTTGTAGCTGTAACGTCGATGATCAATACTTCGCCCCAAGCCCATTAGCCGGCAGTTCAAGACTGACAGAGGAAGAAGACCGCATGAGCCAGACCAAGACGCTTACAACCGCCAGTGGCGCGCCAGTCGCTGACAACCAGAATTCCCGTTCCGCCGGCCCACGCGGTCCGCTGCTTCTCGACGATTTCCATCTGATCGAAAAGCTCGCGCACTTCAACCGTGAAAACATACCAGAACGCCGTGTCCACGCTAAGGGCTCGGGCGCTTACGGTACGTTCACCGTCACCCGTGACATCACCGCATACACCAGCGCAAAGTTGTTCGAATCGGTAGGCAAACAAACGCCAACCTTTCTGCGCTTTTCCACCGTAGGTGGCGAGCGTGGTTCGGCCGACACTGAGCGCGATCCGCGCGGCTTCGCCTTGAAGTTCTACACGGAGGAAGGCAACTGGGACATCGTTGGCAACAACACGCCAGTGTTCTTCATCCGTGATCCGCTAAAGTTTCCTGACTTTATCCACACGCAAAAGCGTCTGCCGCAAAGCAACCTGAAAAGCGCGCAGATGATGTGGGATTTCTGGTCGCATTCGCCTGAAGCGCTGCACCAGGTCACTATCCTGTTTTCTGATCGTGGCATCCCTGACGGCTATCGCCATATGCATGGGTTCGGCAGTCACACTTACAGCCTGATCAACGCCAAAGGCGAGCGTCACTGGGTGAAGTGGCACTACAAGACTCAGCAAGGCATCAAGAACCTGGCGCCAGCCGAGGCTGCCCGTTTGGCCGGTACCGACCCGGACTATGCGCAGCGTGACCTGTTCGAGGCCATCGAGCGCGGTGAATTCCCGAAATGGCGCGTGTGCATTCAGATCATGACCGAAGCGCAAGCGGCGGCTCATTACGAGAACCCATTCGACGTGACCAAGACCTGGTCGCAGAAGGAGTTTCCGTTGATCGAAGTCGGCGAGCTGGAGTTGAATCGCAACCCGCTGAACTACTTCGCGGAAGTTGAACAGGCTGCGTTTGGCCCGAGCAACATGGTGCCAGGTGTCGGTCTGTCGCCAGACCGCATGCTGCAAGGTCGCGTATTCGCCTACGCTGACGCACATCGCTATCGCGTAGGTACCAATCACCAGCAATTGCCGGTGAACGCTCCGCGCAGTCCGGTGAATACTTATCAGCGTGACGGCTCCATGGCGTTCGGCAGCAATGGCGGCGCGGCGCCGAACTATGAACCGAACAGCTACGTTGAGTCGCCGAAGCAAGCGCCGCATTACGCGGAGCCAGCGCTGGCCTTGAGCGGTGCCGCCGATCGTTATGATCACCGCGAAGACACCGACTACTACAGCCACGCCGGTGCCTTGTTCCGCTTGATGAGCGACGAGCAGAAAGCATTGCTGGTCAGCAACATTGCCGGCGCAATGGCGGGTGTTTCCAGCGACGTCGTCGATCGTCAGTTGCAGCATTTCTACAAAGCCGATCCGGCGTATGGAGAAGCAATCGCAAAGCTGCTCAACTGAGAGCTTAACGTAGTCTAAACGAGAAGCAGAACCGCCCTCATTTGGGCGGTTTTTGCGTTATTTGGCCTGCTTTTCTCAGAATATCTTCGCTTTTATTGCGCGTGGTGAGTGACCTTCCGGTCAGGTTGGTTCAAACTACAGACTTTCAGGAAGGGAGATGTAGGGCGATGCAAGGCCACCCAGATGTAATCGATTACCTCAATACGTTGCTGACCGGCGAACTGGCCGCGCGTGACCAATATTTCGTTCATTCGCGGATGTATGAGGACTGGGGGTTCACCAAGCTCTACGAGCGCATCAACCACGAGATGGAAGAAGAAGCCGGCCACGCCGATGCGTTGATGCGGCGGATTCTGATGCTCGAAGGCACGCCGCGCATGCGTCCGGATGATCTGGATGTCGGCACCACGGTGCCTACGATGCTCGAAGCGGATCTGCGCCTCGAATACAAAGTCCGCGCTGCGCTGTGCAAAGGCATCGAACTTTGCGAGCAACACCAAGACTACGTCAGCCGCGAAATTCTGCGGGTTCAGCTCAACGACACTGAAGAAGATCACACCTACTGGCTGGAAAAGCAGTTGGGCCTGATCAAACTCATCGGTCTTGAGAACTACCTGCAATCCCACGCGTCCTGATTGCAACTGCTATAAAAAAAGCCCCTGTCACTTCATCAGTGACAGGGGCTTTTTCATGCCTGGCACTTAAGCCCGATCGCGGATCAGCAGCGGCTTGAGGTAATGGCCGGTGTGAGATTGCTTCATCTCGGCGACTTCCTCCGGCGTACCGGTGGCAATGATCTGCCCGCCTTTGGAACCGCCTTCAGGACCGAGGTCCACCAGCCAGTCAGCGGTCTTGATCACATCGAGATTGTGCTCGATGACCACCACAGTGTTGCCGTGGTCGCGCAGACGATGGAGAACGTCGAGCAACTGCTGGATATCGGCGAAGTGCAGACCGGTGGTTGGCTCGTCGAGGATGTACAGGGTTTTGCCCGTATCGCGTTTGGACAGCTCGCGCGACAACTTGACCCGCTGTGCTTCACCGCCGGACAGGGTCGTTGCCGACTGCCCGAGCTTGATGTAGGACAGGCCGACATCCATCAGCGTTTGCAGCTTGCGCGCCAGTGCCGGAACCGCGTCGAAGAATTCCCGTGCTTCCTCAATGGTCATTTCGAGGGTTTCATGGATGCTCTTGCCCTTGTACTTGATTTCAAGGGTTTCGCGGTTGTAACGCTTGCTCTTGCACACATCGCAGGGCACGTAGATGTCCGGCAGGAAGTGCATTTCCACCTTGATCAGGCCATCGCCCTGGCACGCTTCGCAGCGACCGCCCTTGACGTTGAACGAGAAACGCCCTGGGCCGTAACCCCGGGAGCGCGACTCGGGCACGCCGGCAAACAGTTCGCGGATCGGCGTGAACAGCCCGGTGTAGGTCGCCGGGTTGGAGCGCGGAGTACGGCCGATCGGGCTCTGGTCGATGTCGACGACTTTGTCGAGATGTTCCAGGCCTTTGATGCTGTCATGCGCAGCCGCTTCCAGCGTGGTCGCGCCATTCAGTGCAGTGGCGCTGAGCGGGAACAGCGTGTTGTTGATCAGTGTCGATTTGCCCGAACCGGATACGCCAGTCACGCAAGTCAGCAGGCCGATCGGGATGTCCAGATCGACGTTGCGCAGGTTGTTGCCACGCGCACCTTTGAGCGACAGGTTGAGCTTCTTGTTGCGCGGCGTGCGTTTGGCCGGCACTTCGATCTTCACCCGTCCGGACAGGTATTTGCCGGTCAGCGAATCCGGGTGCACCATGACTTCGTCAGGCGTGCCTTCGGCAACGATCTGTCCGCCGTGCACACCGGCGCCAGGGCCGATATCGACGACATAGTCAGCCAGACGAATCGCGTCTTCATCGTGCTCGACCACGATCACCGTGTTGCCGATATCGCGCAAATGCTTGAGCGTGCCAAGCAGCCGATCGTTGTCGCGCTGATGCAGACCAATGGACGGTTCATCGAGGATGTACAAAACGCCGACCAGGCCGGCGCCAATCTGGCTGGCCAGACGAATCCGTTGCGCTTCGCCACCGGACAATGTGTCGGCACTGCGATCCAGCGACAGATAGTCGAGCCCGACGTTGACCAGAAACTGCAGACGCTCGCGGATTTCCTTGAGAATCTTGTCGGCGATCTCGCCGCGGCGACCGGTCATCTTCAGCGCGCCGAAATATTCGCAGGCATCGCCAATCGGCAGGTTGGTCACTGCCGGCAAGGTTTTCTCGCCGACCCAGACGTGCCGGGCTTCACGGCGCAGACGCGTGCCACGGCAATCCGGGCAGGCCTGATGGCTGAGGAACTTGGCCAGCTCTTCGCGCACGCTCGCCGATTCGGTTTCGCGGTAACGACGCTCAAGATTCGGCACGATGCCTTCGAACGGGTGCGAGCGTTTGACGATGTCGCCACGGTCGTTCAGGTATTTGAAGTCGACGTTCTGCGAGCCGCTGCCATGCAGGATGAACTTCTGCTGCTCGGCGCTCAGGTCGTTGAAGGGCTTGTCCAGGCTGAACTTGTAGTGCGAGGCGAGTGAGCCGAGCATCTGGAAGTAATAAACGTTGCGCCGGTCCCAGCCGCGAATCGCACCTTCGGCCAGGGTCAGCTCGCCGTTTACCAGACGCTTGATGTCAAAGAACTGCTTAACGCCCAGGCCATCGCAGGTCGGGCAGGCGCCGGCCGGGTTGTTGAAGGAAAACAGCTTGGGTTCCAGTTCGCTGATCGCATGGCCGCAGATCGGGCAAGCGAAGCGTGCGGAGAAGATCATTTCTTCGCCCGGCTCGTCGTCCATCGGCGCGACCAGGGCAATGCCATCGGCCAGTTTCAGCGCCGTCTCAAAAGACTCGGCCAGACGTTGCTGCAGATCGGCGCGGACCTTGAAGCGGTCGACGATCACATCGATCGAATGCTTCTTCTGTTTATCCAGCTTCGGCAGCTCGTCGAGCTCGCAGATCCGCCCGTTGACCCGAGCGCGGACGAAACCCTGCGCACGCAATTCTTCGAAGACCGAAAGGTGTTCGCCCTTGCGCTCGCGGATCACCGGTGCCAGCAGCATGAGTTTGCTGCCTTCCGGCTGTGCCAGCACCAGGTCGACCATCTGGCTGACAGTCTGCGCCTCCAGTGGAATGTCGTGATCCGGGCAACGCGGCGTACCCACGCGGGCATAGAGCAAACGCAGGTAGTCGTAGATTTCGGTGATGGTGCCGACCGTCGAACGCGGGTTGTGCGAGGTCGACTTCTGTTCGATGGAGATCGCCGGCGACAGGCCTTCGATGGTGTCGACGTCGGGTTTTTCCATCATCGACAGGAACTGCCGGGCGTAGGCCGACAGCGATTCGACATAGCGGCGCTGACCTTCGGCATACAGCGTGTCGAACGCCAGGGACGACTTGCCGGATCCGGACAGGCCGGTGATGACGATCAGTTTGTCCCGTGGCAGGGTCAGGTCGATGTTCTTCAGGTTGTGGGTACGGGCCCCACGTATCAGGATCTTGTCCAAAGTGGCCTCGCTTGGCGGGCGTCGAAAACGTAGGAGTATACGGGCAAATACTGGATGGATGCACACTATCAAACGAAGGGCGTTTTGCCGTTCATGAAGAGAGTTTCATCTATACGCGTCATAGCGTCGCGATATACCCCGTCTTCCGATGGGACTGGTAGAATCGCCGCCGGTTCACACGAGGTTTTTCCATGCACGATCCCCACAGCGAACGCATGAGTGGCAGCGAGACCCGCGCGGCGAGCGGTCTGGCCCTGGTGTTCGCCTTCCGTATGCTTGGCATGTTCATGGTGTTGCCGGTGCTGGCGACCTATGGCATGGATCTGGCGGGAGCGACCCCGGCCCTGATCGGGCTGGCGATTGGCGCTTACGGTCTGACCCAGGCAATTTTCCAGATTCCGTTCGGGATCATTTCCGACCGCATCGGTCGCCGGCCGGTGATCTACCTCGGCCTGATCGTCTTCGCTCTCGGCAGTGTTCTGGCTTCCCAGGCCGATTCGATCTGGGGCGTGATCGCCGGGCGAATCCTGCAGGGCGCCGGGGCGATTTCTGCAGCGGTGATGGCGCTGCTTTCCGACCTGACCCGCGAGCAGCATCGGACCAAAGCCATGGCGATGATCGGCATGACCATCGGCCTGTCGTTCGCCGTGGCCATGGTGGTCGGGCCGTTACTGACCAGTGCGTTCGGGCTGTCCGGGCTGTTCCTCGCCACTGGCGCCATGGCGCTGCTCGGCATCCTGATCATCATGTTCATGGTGCCGCAATCCACCGGGCCGTTGCAGCACCGGGAATCCGGCGTGGCGCGGCAGGCGCTGATGCCTACGCTCAAGCACCCGGACCTGCTGCGCCTGGATCTGGGCATCTTTGTGTTACATGCCATGTTGATGTCGAGCTTCGTGGCCTTGCCGCTGGCACTGGTGGAAAAAGCCGGTTTGCCCAAGGAACAGCACTGGTGGGTCTACCTCACCGCGCTGCTGATTTCTTTCTTCGCCATGATCCCGTTCATTATCTACGGCGAGAAGAAACGCAAAATGAAACGAGTTTTGCTCGGCGCCGTCATGACATTGATGCTGACTGAACTATTCTTCTGGCAGTTCGGCGACAGCCTGCGCGCTCTGGTGATTGGTACGGTGGTGTTTTTCACCGCGTTCAATCTGCTCGAGGCATCGTTGCCGTCGCTGATCAGCAAGGTTTCACCGGCAGGCGGCAAGGGCACGGCCATGGGCGTGTACTCCACCAGCCAGTTCCTCGGTTCGGCACTCGGCGGGATACTCGGCGGCTGGTTGTTCCAGCATGGCGGTCTGTCGGTTGTGTTCCTCGGATGCGCCGCGCTGGCTGCACTTTGGCTGGCCTTTGCTGTTACCATGCGCGAACCCCCCTACGTGACGAGCCTGCGCTTGCCGTTGTCGCCCGAAGCGATCCGCGAAGCGGGTCTGGTCGAGCGCCTCAAGGCCCTGGTAGGGGTAACAGATGCAGTGATAGTCGCCGAAGAGGCGGCTGTTTACATCAAACTGGACAAAGAATTAGTGGATCGCACCACCCTCGAACGCCTGGTCAACAACCCGGCCGGGGCTGCGTGCGACGCTTAGGAGAACGTTATGGCCCGTGGGGTTAACAAAGTCATATTGGTCGGCACTTGCGGCCAGGATCCCGAAGTTCGCTACTTGCCTAACGGTAACGCCGTGACCAACCTGAGTCTGGCGACCAGCGAACAGTGGACCGACAAGCAAACCGGTCAGAAGGTCGAGAAGACCGAATGGCACCGTGTTTCGATGTTCGGCAAGGTGGCCGAGATCGCCGGTGAATACCTGCGTAAAGGTTCGCAGGTCTACATCGAAGGCAAGCTGCAGACCCGCGAGTGGGAAAAAGACGGTATCAAGCGTTACACCACTGAAATCGTGGTCGACATGCAAGGCACCATGCAACTGCTCGGCGGCCGTCCACAACAGGGCGATCAGCAAGGCGGCGGCAACAACTACCAGCAGCAGGCGCCACGTCAGCAGGCACCGCGCCCGCAGCCGGCTCCACAGCAGCGTTCGGCTCCGGCGCCTCAGCAGGCCGCACCGCAACCGGCTCCGGATTTCGACAGCTTCGATGACGATATTCCGTTCTGATTTGTCGCTGTAACCGCTTTGAATGAAAAAGGCCCGTCGCTTAAACGACGGGCCTTTTTTGTTCAGGAAATTCCTAGCGACTCGCAATTTCCTGTGGGAGCGAGCCTGCTCGCGAATGCGTCAGATCAGTCGATGAATCTGTAACTGACAGGACGCTTTCGCGAGCAGGCTCGCTCCCACAAGGTAACTTCGTCTTAATCCAGGATCAGGTGCGGCAGGAAGCGGCTGGAGTCCTTGGTGATCAGACTATTGTCCTCGCGCACACCAATCCCTGCCGCCTCATCACCAATCACCCACGAGCCAATCAGCGTGTAGCTGTCGCCAAACTTCGGCAGCGGCGCGAACTCCTGCAGGATGAATGGCGCATCGGTGTAGGGGCCGTCCTCTTTTACGATCAGACCTTCCGCCGTTTGCAGTTCGATGTTGGCGCCTTCGCGGGAGAAGTACGGCTTGCGCACCCAGCCCTTCGGCACGCCACTTTGCGGATTCGGATCAAGGTGCGCAGCGAGCAGATTCGGATGTCCCTTGTGCAATTCCCACAGCAGCGGCAGCGCACCTTTGTTGGACAGGATCGCCTTCCACGCCGGTTCGAAAAACTGCGTATCGCACTCGGCGATCGCGGCGCCGAACGGTTCGTGGAAGATGAATTCCCAGGCGTGCAGCTTGAACAGGTGCGGGATCCAGCGATCCTGCAGATCGACGAAACGACCCTCAGCCGTCAGGCCGATGTCTTCGATATCGATGTGGCGTGATTCGATGCCGACCTTTTCCGCGATCAGCCGCAGGTAATCGGTGGTGCCTTTGTCCTCGACCGAGTCCTTCATTGACGCAAAGTAAAACGGCCGCTTCAGCTGCAACTCGGCGAAGGCCTGATGCAGCTTGGTGTCGATGCTGTTGAACTGGTCAGCATGCGGCGGCAGCGTGCCACGCTCGATGCACTGTTCCAGCCAGCCCCACTGAAAGGCCGCCGCTTCATAGAGGCTGGTCGGCGTGTCGTAGTTGAGCTCCAGCAGTTTCGCCGGCCCGTTGCCGCTGTAGGAAAAGTCCATGCGACCGTACAGATGCGGATGACCCTCGCGCCAGGAGGTGCGGATCATGTCGTAGTACGCCGCCGGGATACTCAGGCGATCGAGCAACTCCTCGCTGTTGACCACGCGATCCACCAGGTCCATGCACATCTCATGCAGTTCGGTGGTCGGGTCTTCGAGATCGTTTTCGATCTGCGCGAGGCTGAACTGGTAGTAGGCGCTTTCGTCCCAGTACGGTTCGTCGTCGATGGTGTGGAACAGGAAACCGAGGCTTTCGGCGGTGTGTTTCCAGTCGGGGCGCTCGGCGCAGTGGATCTTTTTCATGTCAGCTGCTCGAACGTCCGGAACTGCTGCCCCAGCCACCCCAACCGCTGCGGGCACTGGACTGGCTGCCGAAACCGCCGCGCGAAGTCGACGACGCAACATTCACCGGCTTGCTCTTGCTGCTCTCGTAATCCGACTGGCTGCGCGAGGTTGTGTCAGCTCGGCGGTACTGCGTTGAGGTGTTGTACGGCTGGCGCGTTTCGCGATCACGGTAAACGGTGCGTTCGGCGTTGTTGCTCATTGCGTTGCCGATCAGCCAACCGGTCAGCCAGCCATTGCCGCCACCACCTGAGCCACCGGAATAGTGCGAGCCGCCGTGGCTTGCGCTGCTGCTGGTGGTGGTGTCGCCCGCGGGCATTTGCGAATTGGCGATGGCATCGAGATCTTGCGGCGTCTCGGCATTGCCCGGCACTTTGAAGCCGCCGAGTTTCGGCACGAAACGACCATCGGAATTTTTCTGACACCAGCCAGCGGCAAAGTCTGCGTCGCACTTGGCCTTGTCGGTGTAGGCCGGGGCGATGCGTCGGTGTTCGTTCAGGGCGGCGACGTAGGCGCTGGAGCAGAGATCGGCGGCCAATTCGGCGTCGACACACTGTTCAACGCTTTGGAAGTTGCGCGGCTGATCCAGCGCCGCTGCTTCACCGGAAATCGCCATCGCCACCGACGCGGCGAGGGACAACTGCACGTATTTGCTGCGTTTCATCGAGAGGCTTCCTGCCGGTCAGTGGGACGGGGTCATACACGCGGCATTGAGCATGCCGACGCTGATCGCCACGGCCGCCACATAAATGCCGGCGGCGACTTCGCCGTTGGCGATGCGCTGGGAAGTGCCCTTGAGCACCAGCCCGGTCGCAACGAACGCCAACAGCTGCACGACTGCAGCGATGACTGCCCAGAGGACGAAGTCGAGCACGTTGACCGAGTAGGCGATCACGTTGCTCGCCGGAATCGCGAAACCGATGATCGCCCCGGACAGGGCAATGGCGGCGGCAGTGTTGCCGGCACGGATCAGTTCGAATTCCTTGTGTGCGGTAATGCGCGTGTAGACGAATTGAAACAGCATGAACAGCAACACGGCGCCGATCAGGTAGACGACAAAACCGACCAGCGCGGTTTTGTTCAGGGAAACGGCCAAGACTTCCAGCATGAAAAACTTCCTTTTTTAGATGGCGCTCAAATCAGTCGTGTACAGCGAGATGCCCAGCGAGGTGCTCAGGCTGACGGTGCCTTCTTCGTCCTGTTCGACGGAGAACAGCAGCAGTTCGCGACGATCGGTGAGGCCGGTGTCGCGGGCATACAGCATGGCGTGGTGCTTGATGGTGTAGGACTCGTCCGGGTTGACCACGTGTTCGGTCATTGGCACCAGTTCGGTCTGCTGCAGTTCGGTGCCCCATTCGCGGGTGTATTCAACACCGTCGTGGTGGTAGGTCGGTAGACCGATCAGGCTGTTGGGGCCGGCCAGACGCTGGAGTTCGGCGTCACTGTTGACCGTTACATAGCTGAGGTAATTGAACAGGGTGACCGACTCGATCTGGTCTTCACCGGTGACGTGGATCTGCACCCAGAAATCCTCGTCGTTCATGTAGTAGCGGTGCAGTTTGTTGGACTGGCCGAGGTCGACCCAGCCGGCGCTCCACACCGCTTGATCGAACGGCACTCGCACCGAGGTCGAACCTTCCAGCAGCAACGCCAGGGTCGTGTCGAAGCGCACGCCTTTGCCTTGTGCCATGCCCAGCGGGCCGCTGGCGCCGGTGCTCGTTGGCGCAGCGGTCTGCCAATTGCTGGTGCCGAGCAAGTCTTTAAACCATCCCATGGGTACGTTCCTTGAAGCGGGTGGAGGTGTTCGGGGGTGAAAAAGTGGCGGTAGTGTACCGGGCGAAGCGGTGAACGAGCAGAGGCAATTACGCCGTGAAACCATGTGGGAGCGAGCCTGCTCGCGAATGGGTTGTGTCAGTCACTCGATTATTTGACTGTCACGACGCTTTCGCGAGCAGGCTCGCTCCCACAAGTTACCGTTCAGTCATTACTGCGCGGACTTCTGCTTCAGCCGCTCAAGGATCGCATTGGCGCTGCCTTCGTTCGGCGTGATGCCGGCGTCGCGCAGTTTGCGTTCCAGGTCGTTGCCGGTAGAGGCGTCGGCCAGTTCGTCTGCGGCGTTCAGTTCGGCAGCGCGTTGCTGCTGCTTGGCTTGCAGGCGGTTCAGGGTGCCGACTGCGGTTTCCAGTTTGCCGTTGGCGCCGCCGCTGGCGATCGAGGCGCTGACCTGGGCTTTCTGCACGCTGTCGCGGGCCTTGGCCATGTCCACCTGCTGGCGCAGGCTCTTGATCCGCGACTCGGCTTTGCTGATGTCTTTGCGCATGTTGTCGGCGTAGGCGCCGAATTCATCGCTGAGTTTCTTCTCGGCAGCGAGATCATTGGTCAGGGTCGAAATCGCTTCGGCCACTTCCAGCGCCAGGTCTTCGCGGCCGGCATTCAACGCGGCCACAGCCTTGGCTTCGAGGTCCTTGATCTTGGCGTCGTATTCGCTGACGCGGTCGGCGGCCAGTTTGTGCTTGGCCATGATCGTCACCAGTTCGCGGCGGGCATTGGACAGCGCGGTGTCGGCGTCGCGGATTTCCTGATCGAGGATGCGCAGGGCCTGCTGGTCGGCGATGGCTTCGCCGACTTCATTGGCGCCGCCGCGCAGTGCGGTGAACAACTTGCTCCAGATGGACTGAGTCATTGGATATTCCCTGTTGATTACTTGAAGAAGTGTTCGAAGGCTTCGCTGGCGCGCTGCACATTGTCGACCAGGGTTTTCACCTCGGTAACGACGTTGGTCAGGCTCGAATCGGCGCTGAGGGCGCCGAACATGTTGTAGACGGTCTGCCCGTTGGGCATCGACTCGATCCCGATCGACGACAGCGGGAACATCTCGCGGCTGCGCAGCACGGCATCGTTGAACGCCTGGACGTTGCTGATCGAATCGATGTCCACCAGCACGGTGTCGACGATGATCTGCTGGCCGGCCAGGGCGATGTGAATCGGCAGACCACCGAATTCGTTCATTTCCAGCTTGATGCTCGGTTCGGAGCTCTGGATCAGGGACAGCGAAATCTCTTGGGAAGCCACCTCGTCCAGCGCCTTGAGGGCATTGAAGAGGCTGTCGATGGTCCAGTTGTTGCCTGCGCTCATGTATTTCTCCGACATGAAAGAGCCAGCCAGAATCGGTTGGCGTAGCTGTTGCTCCATTTGCTTGAGCAAGCTTCGGTTTTCCGGAAGCACCCAAGTTTCGTGTTTCACATAACCGGCGGCGGCCAGGCCTGCGCGCATCTGCTTCATGTAGAAGCTCGACGGTTTTTTCGCCGACGCCTTGGCACGCTCGCCCTTGGGGCTGGCTGCGGCGGTCGTTCGGGTGCGGCTTGTCATGGCTGGAATCCGGTTATGAGCGTCTCACGCGTGGGCCACACTACAACTAATGCAAAGTGCCATCAATGACTCACGCGTGAGATTTTCATGACAGACGCAAAAAGGCCCGCAACGCGGCGGGCCAGGGGATTGCGCAGTTGTTGCTAGGCGTTGCTGCTCAGGAACTGGTCAGTGGATACCACGCTGGCGTAGGCAAAACCCAGCGCCGACATGAATGCTGCGTGCACATGGGCGGCCGGCACCGTCAGACCGTTGAATTCAAGGTCACGGCTGGCGCAGGCATCGTGAATCACCGTGACGACATACCCCATGTCCGCCGCCGCGCGGGTGATGCCATCGACGCACATATGGCTCATGCTGCCGACCACCACCAGGTCGGTGATGCCGTGTTCGTCTAGCACCGCTTGCAGTTCGGTTTCACGGAACGAGTTGACGAAATGCTTGAGCACCACCGGCTCGTCGGCACGGTTGAGCACTTTCGGATGCAGTTTCGCGCCTTCGGAGCCGGGAGTGAAAAACGGCGCATCGTCGGAGGTGAATTCATGCCGAATGTGCACCACCGGATCGCCCGTTTCGCGAAAGGCTGCGATCAGCCGTGCGGCGTTGTCCGCAGCGGCGTCGGCGCCGACCAGCGGCCACTTGCCTTGGGGGAAGTAGTCGTTCTGGATATCGACTACGATGAGCGCTTGCTTGGCCATGGGATTGTCCTCGAGACGGTGATTGGGTGTGGCCTCAGTATTGACGCTGGCCGAGGATTCGAGGATTGGCCGCACCGACAATAGACGGGGGAAAACTGACAATGGCTGCACAAAGAGCCGCCACCGCTGAACTGGGCGTGCTGATTTATCCCGGCGCGCAGCTGGCGGCGGTGCACGGTCTGACCGATCTGTTCGCCGTGGCCAACCGCATCGCCGTCGAGTATCAGGCTGTGCAATTGCCCTTGCTGCGGGTCAGTCACTGGCAGGTCGAGGGCGAGCAGCTGCCGACGCGGGTCTATGACAGTCATCCGGGTGCCGAAGACGCTTTGCTCGCCGTACTGATTCCACCGTCCCTCGGCGGGTTCGATGCGGCGCAGATGACCGCGAGTCTTGCGCAATGGCTGCGGGATCAGCATGCGCGCGGCGCAACCCTTGGTGGTGTTTGTGTGGGCTCGTTGATGCTCGCTGAAAGCGGCTTGCTCGACGGTCGCAGCGCCACCACCCACTGGACCTCGGCCCAGGCGTTTGCCGAGCGTTACCCGAAGATCAGACTGAAGGCCGACACGCCGATTGTCGACGACGGTGACCTGATCACCACGGCGGGGCTGATGGCCTGGTCGGAACTGGGACTGCGCCTGGTCGATCGCTTGCTCGGCCCGAGCATCGCCACCGCGACCGCGCGTTTTCTGGTGATGGAACACAGCGACAGCGCCAGCGAATGCGGAAGCAATTTTGCGCCGATTCTCAGCCATGGCGACGCGGCGATTCTCAAGGTCCAGCACTGGCTGCAAAGCACCGGGGCGACGGATGTTTCGCTGAACGCGATGGCCGAGCGCGCGGGCCTTGAAGAGCGCACTTTCCTGCGCCGATTCCGCGCCGCGACAGGCTTGAAACCGACCGAATATTGCCAGCACCTGCGGGTCGGCAAGGCGCGGGAAATGCTCGAGTTCACCAATGGCACGATCGACCATATTGCCTGGACGGTGGGCTATCAGGATCCGGGCGCGTTTCGTGCGATTTTCAAGAAGATTACCGGGTTGGGGCCGAGTGAGTACCGGGGGCGGTTTGGTGTGAACCCCGCTCCCAGAACGACGATGAACTAATGTGGGAGCGAGCCTGCTCGCGAAGGCGCTGGATCTACAGAATTGTAGACGGCTGACACTACGCTTTCGCGAGCAGGCTCGCTCCCACAATGATCGCGGCGTGGATGAGAGATCGTGCAATTTGCCGGAATTTT
>NZ_RAZO01000411.1:6776-13019 GCF_004307535.1 Pseudomonas sp. Sample_9 | reverse complement strand
CGCTCCCACAATGATCGCGGCGTGGATGAGAGATCGTGCAATTTGCCGGAATTTTGCGCGCCGTCGTGCAGTTTGAAACAGGCGTGATGCCAGCACAGTCACGGCAAGCTCCCGATTATCGGGCGGTTCGTGGGGATCGCTGATTGGCCTGATCTCTGCAATTTCCTCTCAGAACCCATCGACTGATGAAAGGGGACCGCATGACCCCGACACCCAGCAAGAAAATTGTCGTTGCCCATTCGGTGCGTCCCGAAGCACCGCAACATGAAGTCGAGACCAACAAGGCTCTGGCGCGCTGGCTGGCGCAGATTCTCGGTTGCAAATTCGGCGGCAGCTACGATCCGGCCAAGCATCAAGACCGTGATCTGTATCTGCTACCGACACAGACCATCGTCGGCGCCGCCCACGCGCAAGCGCTCGGCATCAACGGCCCCGATGACTTGTGGGGCGGTTACGTCGAATACGATTTCATCTGCACCAAAGCCATCAGCCACGGTTTGCGCAGCCATCTGGCGCACGCGCCGCAGGGCTGGTCGCCGCTGTTTTCGGAGCGGGTGCGCAACGTTGTGCTCGACGGTCTCAGCGTATTTGCGCTGGAGGACGCGCGGCCCGCCGCCGAACATTTGCTGTACGCCGGGCCGATTCGCTTGAAGCCGGTTCACGCTTGCGCCGGTCGCGGTCAGGAAGTGATCAAAAGCCTCGACGCGTTCGATGAGATCCTCGCGCGGCCCGAGGCGCAAAATCTGTTCAAGGACGGCGTAGTGCTGGAGCAGGACTTGAGCGACGTCGTCACCCACAGCGTCGGCCAGTCGTTCATCGGCGGCAAAGTGTTGAGCTACTGCGGTGAGCAATACTTGACCGAGGACGGCCAGGGCGAAGAGGTCTACGGCGGTTCGAATCTGCTGGTGGTGCAGGGCGGCTATGACCAATTGCTCGCGCTGGATCTGCCTGACGATGTGCGTCTGGCCATCGAACAGGCACAGGTCTTCGACAGCGCCGCCAACGAAGCCTACCCGCGCTTCTTCGCCTCGCGGCGCAATTACGATATCGCCCAGGGCCTCGACGCCAGCGGCAACCCGCGCAGCGGCGTGCTCGAACAATCCTGGCGCATGGGCGGCGCCAGCAGTGCTGAAGTGGCCGCGCTGCAAAGCTTCGTCAACGATCCACAGATGCGCGCGATTCGCGTGTCGTCGGTGGAAACCTACACCGATCAGGCGCTGCCGGCCGACGCCATCGAGGTCTATCGCGGTCCGGCTGAAAACAGCGCGTTTCTTCTCAAATATGTGACGGTCCAATCCTATGACGGCTAGAAGCGAAAGCATTCAAATCGACATTGATGACGAACAGATGAGCGGGACTTTTCTCAGTCCCAAATCGAAGGTCCCGGGGGTGTTGTTTGTGCACGGTTGGGGCGGCAGTCAGGAACGTGATCTGGAACGGGCCAAAGGCATCGCCGGCCTGGGTTGCGTTTGCCTGACCTTCGACCTGCGCGGGCACACCGGCGGCACCGGAATTCCGCTGACCCGGGTGACCCGTGAAGACAATCTGCGTGACTTGCTGGCGGCCTATGATCGCCTGTTGGCGCACCCGGCGCTGGATACCTCGGCGATCGCCGTGGTCGGCACCAGTTATGGCGGTTATCTGGCCGCGATCCTGACGTCACTGCGCCCGGTGCGCTGGCTGGCGCTGCGCGTGCCGGCGCTGTACCGCGACGAGCAATGGCACACGCCCAAGCGCGATCTGGACAAGGCCGACCTGCGCGATTATCGCGGCACGCTGGTGCGCGCCGACAGCAATCGCGCCCTGCATGCCTGCTCGCAATTCACGGGTGACGTGCTGTTGGTGGAATCGGAAACCGACGATTTCGTGCCCCACGCGACGATCATGAGTTACCGCGCCGCGTGTCAGCAGACCCACTCGTTGACCCACCGGATCATCGATGGCGCGGATCACGCATTGAGTGATCCGGTGTCGCAGCAGGCCTACACCTCGATTCTGGTGGACTGGATTACCGAGATGGTGGTGGGGGAGCGATTGAGTATTATCCAGTCCTGAAAAATCAAAAGATCGCAGCCTCCGGCAGCTCCTACAGGGAGATTGCATTTCAACTGTAGGAGCTGCCGAAGGCTGCGATCTTTTGATCTTGATTCTAAAGTGTGGGTTTCTTCTCGATCCGCAACGCCTTGGCCTTGGCTTCCACCACCAGATACATCACCACCGTAATCAACAGCGGCAGCAGAAAATAAATCGCCCGATACGCAAGCAATCCCGCCACCAGACTGCCGCGCGATGCCTCGTGCTGCAGCAGCGCCACGAACACTGCCTCAAGCACACCCAGCCCCGCCGGAATGTGCGTGATGACCCCGGCAATCGCGCTGATCAACAGCACCCCAAGCACCAGCGGATAATCCAGTTTGCTTGGCAGCAGAGTGAAAATCACCGCCGCCATCAGCGACCAGTTCAACGCGCCCAAAAGCAATTGCAGCACCGCCATGCGCAGCGACGGCAGGTTGATTTCCACGCCGCGAATCGACCACTCGCGGCGCTTGGAAAACTGACATGCCGCGAGATATCCAGCGCTGAGCAACAGCAACAACACGCCAACCAGTTGCAGCGCATCACTGCTGAGTTTCCAGCCCGGCGGCATGCGTACCAAACCGCTGCTGAAAACCACGCCAGCGATGGTCATGTAGCCGAACCAGTTGGTCGCCAGGCTCAGGCCGAGAATCTTGGCGATGTTGCCTTTGCTTACGCCCAGCCGCGAATACAGGCGATAACGCATGGCGATGCCGCCAACCCAGGCGCTGAGATTGAGGTTGAAGGCGTAACTGATGATGCCCACCGGCAGGATCTGCTTCCAGGTCAGGTCCTGACGAATGTAGGTGCGGCCGATCAGGTCGAAACTGGCGTACACCAGAAAACTCAGCAACGTCAGGCTGGCGGCGATGATCAGTGTGCGCACCTTGAAATCGGCGAGGGTCTCCAGCACCTCGGCCCATTCGATGCGCGTGGCGAACATCGTCAGCAGGACGATCAGCGCGAGGAAAAACAGGATGGTCAGCGGGCGTTTCCAGCGGCTCCATTTTGACGGCGCCGCTTGTGCCGAATGGCTATCGGAGTGCACTTCGGAATGACTCATGGACGCGCACCTCGGAAAGGCTTCAGACGCGGTTTATGCGCCGGCAGCCAACCGGCCATGGCCGGGAAGTGCCGCAGGAAGTGGAACACCAGAAAGCCTACGGTCATGTGCCAGATGCGCCCGCGCGGCAACAGCTTGGCGTCCATGGCTTTGCAGTGGTTCTGGCTGAGGTCTTCGAGGCGTTCGTACAAGTGCTGATTGAACGCGCGATCGCGGATCAGCACGTTGGCTTCCAGATTCAGCGACAGGCTCAGCGGGTCGAGATTGCTCGAGCCCACGGTGCTCCAGTCATCGTCGACCAGCGCGACCTTGCCGTGCAGCGGGCGCTGGCAGTATTCGTGAATCTGCACGCCGGCACGCAGCAGGTAATCGTAGGTCATGCGCGCCGCCAGTTTGGCTACGAGCATGTCCGGCTGGCCCTGCAGGATCAGCCGCACCTCGACGCCACGGCGGGCGGCGTTGCGGATTTCGCGCAGCAAACGGTAGCCGGGAAAGAAGTAGGCGTTGGCGATGATCACCCGGCGCTTGGCCTTGCGCAGCACCTGCAAATACACGTCTTCGATATCGGTGTTGTGTTGATCGTTATCGCGGAACACCAGGCGCACCTGACCGTCGTGATCGGTGAAGGCCATTTCCTCCAGACGCTGGCGCCGGCGCTGCCACCAGAACCGCGCGCGTCCGGGACGACCGCTTTGCAGCAGGGCGAAGTGATGGATATCGGCGACCACCGGGCCCTGGATCTCCACCGAATAATCCTGCTTGGCTTCAGGGCCGAAGTCGGCCAGGTGATCGCCGGAAAAGTTGATCCCGCCGATGAACGCGATCAAGCCGTCGACCACCACGATCTTGCGGTGCAAGCGGCGGAACCAGTTGGTGCGGATGCCCAAGTGCTTTGGCGCCGGATCGAAGATCTGCAAATGCACGCCGGCATCGCTCAAGGCCGACAGATAGCCGGTGCTCAGCTCGCCACAGCCGAAGCCGTCGAGGCTGACCGTGGTGCGCACGCCGCGCTGGGCGGCTTCGATGAGGATTTGCTGCAACTCGGCGCCGACCTTGTCTTCGAAGACGATGAAGGTCTCCAGCAGGATCTCGCTCTTGGCTGCGCGCATCGCTTCGAACACGCGGGGGAAATATTCCTCGCCGTTCTCCAGCAGCTCTACGCGGTTATTGCTGTGCCATTGATACTCGACGTCAACGTGGCCGGGCTCGCGCACCGGCGGATTCAGCGGGACCGGGTCGACGGCGGATTTTTCCAGTGGCGCACTGTTCATAGTTCAATCTCCACCGATAACGGTGCGTGGTCGGAAAGGTGCGACCAGGGCCGGTTGGTCAATACTTTTGGCCGGCTGGCCTTGAGGTTGCGTACGTAGATGCGGTCGAGTCGTAGCGCTGGCAGACGCGCGGGAAAACTGCGCGCCGGCTTGCCGTACTGCTCGGCGAACACTTCGCGCAGGCCACAGGGCTTGAGCTGCGCATCGGCACGCTGGCGCCAGTCGTTGAAATCGCCAGCGACGATCACTGGGGCATCGGCGGGCAATTCGGCGAGACGTTGCAGCAGCAGATCCAGCTGTGCGTTGCGATGGCTCTCGCGCAGGCCCAGATGCACGCAGATCGCGTGCACTTCGGTGCCGTCGCCAGGCAGGCGCAGCACGCAATGCAACAGGCCACGGTTTTCATGGCCGCTGATCGACACGTCGAGGTTGTCGTGGCGGATGATCTGGAATTTCGACAGCAGCGCATTGCCGTGATCGCCCGCCGGGTACACCGCGTTGCGCCCGTAGGCGAACTGCGGCCAGAGGCTGTCGGCGAGAAATTCGTATTGCGGCATCGTCGGCCAGTTGTCGTAGCGTTTCGGATGCTGCTCGTGTGTGCCGTGGACTTCCTGCAGAAACACCACGTCGGCGGCGACGCTGCGCACCGCTTCACGCAGCTCCGGCAGGATGAAGCGCCGGTTCAGTGCGGTGAAGCCCTTGTGGGTGTTGACGGTCAATACGGTGAAGGTGCGCACCGAGGGCGCAACCACGGAGCCTTCGTCGGTGAAACCGACCGGTTCGGGAATGCTCATGACAGAACTCCTTCTGCGGCAACTTGCCCGGGAGTCGTGGCGAGGTCTTTGTCGAGGTCGAAGCGCTGCAACAAGTTGCGTGCGTCGTAGGGCGCGCGGACTTTGATGTCGTTGTCGAAGTAGCAGAACACTTCGCGGGATTTGCGCGCGCGGGGTTTCAGGCGTGGCGCTATCAGGTGGGCGTCCTCTGGCTGTTTACCGTGATGCCAGGCGTCGATGCGCTCGGCCCAGCGCTTGAGCGCTTGTTCGGAATAACCGCTGGCGTAGAGCTCTTCGGCGCCGTGCAGGCGCAGATAGACGAAGTCGCTGGTGAGGTCTTCGCGGTACGGCCATTTTCCGGCGGTATCGGCGACCACCAGTGCCACGTTATGGCGCTTGAGCAGGCGTACGAACTCCGGGTCGATGAAACTTTCATGGCGGATTTCCACGGCATGGCGCAGTGGCTTCTTGCGCCAGGCTTTGACGCTGGCGTGGCCGGGCAAATGTGAATCATGTTGGCGGGCGAGGGCGGCTGCGGCTTGGGTATCGTGGGGCAGCTGCGCGAGAAACTGGGTGAAGCGCTCGGCATCGAACTTGAAGTTCGGCGGAAACTGCCAGAGGATCGGCCCGAGTTTTTCCTTCAGTTCCAGCACGCCCGAGGCAAAGAAATTCGCCAGCGGCTTTTCGATTTCGCGCAAACGGCGCACGTGGGTGATGAAGCGCGGCGCCTTGACGCTGAAGACGAAGTCATCAGGGGTTTCGGCGTACCACTGGGCGTAACGTTCAGGGCGTTGCAGGGCGTAGAACGATCCATTGATTTCGATGCTGTTGACCGCGCGGGAGGCGAACTGCAATTCGCGCTTCTGCGCCAGTCCCTTCGGGTAGAAATCCCCGCGCCACGGGGCGTAGCGCCAGCCTGAAATACCGATGTGAATCGTCGCCATCCCATCCTCCCGTAGAAAGTCCTCGTGTTGCCGATGTTCTGTGATGACTGCGGCGGGGGCGGGAAAGTTTCGGTGGTGTTACGGACGGTCGCGGGTGAAGCGAAGATCAAGAGCTT
>NZ_RAZO01000411.1:0-6676 GCF_004307535.1 Pseudomonas sp. Sample_9 | reverse complement strand
CTTGAGTTCGACTCAAGACGTGCAGTTGGTGATTTTGGTCAGGCAACTCGGTCGGCTCCCTCTCCTGGGGGAGAGGGCTGGGGTGAGGGGGCTCTTGAACTTGCCGCGCAATTACCGATCAGTTCCTTACCAGGGTCAGCCACGGGAGATCGGAGCTTTGCGCAATTTCAGGATCGCCATTCTGCTGGGAGCGCTGCTGTGCTTCGGCGTCAACGCATCGCAAGCCGCCGCGCTGCCGGGCGTTCCGGCTGCCGCCGATACGGCGGAAAAACCCGCCGAACCGGAACCGCTGGTGCAGGGCGGTCTGCTCGGGGCGATCAGTACGAGCATCGACGATGTGCAGGAAAAACTCGATCTCAACGAACACCTGGTCGATGCCTGGCGGCTGCGCGCCGACCGTGCGGCGGATGAGGTCGATCGGCTGGTCAAGCAACCGTCGAACCGCTCGGGCTGGAGCGTGGCAGGGGATTTCCTCACGCTGTCGGGCGTATGGCTGGGCAGTTTCGCCCTGCTCACCGTGCTTGGCAGTCTATTGGCCAAGCGTCTACGTGAGGGCCGCTGGTTGCGCACCCGCCAGCGCAGTCAGGATCTCCTCGGCTATGTGCTGCCGTACACCGTGCCGGCGCTGATCTGCCTGCCGCTGACGCTGTATGTCAGCCATTTTCTGCAAGCTTCGGTGGGCCGCGCGCTGGCGCTGTGTCTGGCCTATGCCACCAGCAGCGGGATCTTTTCGACCTCGATGTTGTTGTGCGTGGTGGTGATGTTCAACGTCGGCCACAAACGCACCGCCGCGCGGATCATCCGGGAGTACTGCCCGCGCCCGCTGTTCCTGATCGGCTTTCTTGCCGCCCTCAGCGATGCCCTGACCAGCCCGCAGATCGCCCGGCAACTGGGCGGCAATATCACCAGCAGCATCGCCGTCTTCACCGGGCTGATCGCCTCGGTCATCTTCGGTTTGCTGGTGATTCGCCTGCGCCGGCCGGTCGCGCATCTGATCCGCAATCGCCCGCTCAGTCAGCGTTTGAAACAACCGTCGCTGCAAGAGTCGCTGCGGATATTTTCCGGGCTGTGGTACTGGCCGATCGTGCTGATGGTGCTGGTCTCGGCAGTCAGTCTGATCGGCATCGGCGAGGACAATCAGAAAGCTCTGCGCTGCGCCTTGTTCACCACCGTGCTGCTGATCGCCACGGTGTTTCTCAGCACCGTGTTGCAGCACCTGTTCAAGTCGCGCAAGGCCGAGGCAATCCAGCGCAGCAGTGCCTACAAGGAACGTTTTCTCAGCCTGTTGCATGCGTTGCTGCGCATCGTCATGGCGATTGTGTTCATCGATATTCTCGGGCGGATCTGGGGCGTGTCGCTGCTCGATTTCGCCCAGAGCAGCACCGTCGGTCGAGCGATCAGCAACGCCTTGAGCAGCATCGGCCTGATCTTCCTGGTGACGTGGCTGCTGTGGGTGGTGCTCGACACGGCGATTCAGGAAGCGCTGAAACCGCCGCTGAGCAAACGCGCGGCACGCCAGCCGAGCACGCGGGTGAAAACCATCCTGCCGCTGCTGCGCAATGCGATCAAAATCATCCTCGTGGTGATCTGCGCGATTACCACCATGGCCAACCTCGGCATCAACGTCGCGCCGCTACTGGCCGGTGCCGGAGTGGTCGGCCTGGCGATCGGTTTTGGTTCGCAGCAATTGGTGCAGGACGTCATCACCGGGTTGTTCATCATCATCGAAGATACCCTGTCGATCGGCGACTGGGTGGTGCTCGATTCCGGCCACGCCGGCACTGTGGAAGGTTTGACCATCCGCACCCTGCGCCTGCGTGACGGCAAGGGTTTTGTGCACTCGGTGCCGTTCGGCCAGATCAAGGCTGTGACCAACCAATCACGCCAGTTCGCCTTCGCATTTTTCTCGGTGCAGTTCACCTACGACACCGACGTCGACAAGGCCATCGAGCTGATCCGCGAGGCCGGCGATTCGATCCGCGAAGACCCGTTCCTCAAGTACAACCTGCAAGGGCCGCTGGATGTATTTGGCGTGGACAAGATGGACTTGAACGGCGTGGTGTTGACGGCGCAATTCCGCACGGTGTCCGGTGGCCAATATGCGGTGAGCCGCGCGTTCAATCAGCGCTTGAAGAAGCTTGTGGATAACACAGCGAATGTGCATTTTGCGCAGACTTATCCACAGCAGGTGTTGTTGCCTAAGCGGCAGGAGGAAGGGGCGGTGGTTGCGGGTGAAGTGCCGCAGGAGTCGCGGACCTGAAGCATGATTTTGGGGTGCAGGGCCGGCCATTCGCGAGCAGGCTCGCTCCCACAGGGGAAACGGGATTGGACTGTGGGAGCGAGCCTGATCGCGAAGACGCCGGTGCGAACACTCTCAATGCCGGATCAGCTTGGCATGCAGTTGTCCCATGGCTATCGGATCCAGCTCTACCCAAACCTGCTGCTTGCCGGCAATCACCGCCGCCACCGGCACCCCATCGCGATACACCAGCCGATTGCTCACCAGCGCCGGCACTTTCACCCCGGGCAACAAGGTCCCGGCCAGATTCAATGGATCAACCCCACACACCGCCACCAGGCTGCCGTCCTGCGGGCGTCGGCGTACTTCGCGCAGCAAGGGAATGGCTTCGGGCAAGGCAAACTGCTCGCCAGCCAGACCACTGACAAACCGCCCGCCACGAATCTCGCCCCGCGCTTCCAGACGATGAAACGTGCGCAGCAATTCCCGCCAGCTCGGCAACCAGTCTGCTTCGCGTTCCAGCAGACGCCAGAACACCACGCCGTAGCGGCGCAGCAGGGTTATGGCGACATGTTCGAGCGTCTCGGCGGCATCGGCTGACGAACCTCGGCGCAGCAATGCCCAGCGCCCGGCATCGTCCATGCCGCCGATAAACGCCCCGCGCCCGCGTCGACTGCTGCGCTGCTGGCGCTTGCTTGCGGGAGTGATCAGCGCGCGCAGACCGGCGAAGCTGTCGGCGTTCACCAAACCTGCGGCAACCAGTTCCTGCAAGGCGATTTCCAGTTCGCTGCGCAGCAGGCGCGCTTCGTGTATCAGCTCATCGAAAAACAGCGCGCCATGCTGACTCAGCGCCTCGAAGACTTTCTGTGTTTTCGGCGATAACTCACTCACTGGCGTCTGTTCCGCCAATGCACTCCACAAACCCACCTGGCTGCGCGGCAGCAGCACAATCGGTGTACTGCGCAATGCCGAGCCGCTGACCTTCTGCCGCGCGCTGATGCGCGTCCACACCAGTTTGCCGTTGCGGCACAGGTCGTCCAGCCAGCTCGGCGAGTAGTCCTTGAGGCGCGCCGGCAGGATGTCGCTGTCCCACGCCGAAGCTGCCGCCGGGTAGCCTTCGAACTGGCCGATAATCGCCGGCAACACCGCGCTGCCCTGACCTTGGGTGGCCGGCGTCAGATGCTGCCAGTCGAACAGAAAACGCATGAAATCCTGCAATGCCACCGGTTCGATTTCCCGGCGCAGGCGCTTGACCGTGTAGCGATGGATGCGCGCCAGCAGATGGCGTTCGCACCATTCTTCAATCACGCTGTTCGGCGTGAACTGGCCGCGCAACACATAACCTTCACGCTCCAGTTGCGCGAGGGCCTGATTGACTTGCGCAACTGGCAGGGCGAGCGGCTCGGCAATGGCGGGCAACGGGATTGGCCCAAAGGCGCCGAGGCGGGCGCGGATCACTTCGACCAACGCCTCATCGAATGCCCACGTGTCGTCGAAGCCGGGCAGCGCCACCGCCTCAGTCAGCAACGTCGCCTGTGGATAAAGTGCTTGCAGGCAACTCAAGCGTTCGCGGGCCAGCCATAACTGATGCTCGGCGTCGATCTGCAACAGGCAAGCGCGGCCGCTGGCCATCAGCGTTTGCAGCCAGTCCGGCCAACCCGCGTTGGCGCGGGCTTCGGCGTCGCTGATGCAGGCGAGGCTCATCAGCGCTTCGTGCATTTCATCCATGGAATTGGGCGACGGCCAGGCTTCTTCGCGCACTGCGGTGATCGCGTCGGCATCGAGCGCGCCGAGATCATCGGTCGATTGCGGATCGCTCCAGCGTCGATTGATCACCGCTTGCGTGCGGCGTTCCTCCAGCGGCGCGTCGTCGAGAAACGTGTACGGCCGGGCGCTGAGAATTTCTGCCGCCAGCGGCGACGGCGCAGGCAGATCACGGGCGATCAGGCGCACCTCGCCACGCTCCATGCGCCGCAGCAGGGTCAGCCAGCCTTCGCTGTCCATCGCTTCGTGCAGGCAATCGTCGAGGGTCTGTTCCACCAACGGATGCTCGGGGACTTCACGCTCGCCGGCGAGGTTTTCCAGGCAGGCGATCTGGTCGGGAAACACACTGGCGATCAGGTCTTCGCTTTTCATCCGTTGCAGTTGCGGAGCGACTTTGCGCCCGCCGGTAAAACGCGGCAATGCCAGCGCCACTCCGGCATTCCAGCGCCAGCGCACGCCGAACAACGGCGCATCAAGCACCGCTTGAATGAGCGTGTGTTCGGCGCTGTTGCTGTGCAGGTAACGCCAGACTTCGTCGAGCTCGAAGCTGTGACTGGTGGACAGCGACAGCACGATCGCGTCTTCGCTGGCGGCGGCCTGCAACTCGAAGTTGAAGGTGCGGCAGAAACGCTTGCGCAGGGCCAGGCCCCAGGCGCGGTTGATGCGGCTGCCGAACGGCGTGTGAATGATCAGTTGGGTGCCGCCGGACTCGTCGAAAAACCGCTCCATCAACAGCGTGTCCTGCGAGGGCAGGGCGCCAAGGGTTTGCCGTGCGCGCGCCAGATATTCGACCAATTGCTCGGCGCTGGCGAGGTTGAGGCCGAGTATGGTGGTCAGCCAGTCGAGCGCCGGTTGCAGATTACCGGGGCTGGCGCTGAGCAATTCGTCCAACTGCGCTTGCAGGCGCGCGACGGCCGCCGACAGTTCATCACTGCGCCCCGGCGCTTCGCCGAGCCAGAACGGAATGGTCGGCGGCATGCCCTGCGCATCCTCGACCCGCACTTTGCCGCTTTCCACCCGCAGGATGCGGTACGAGGTATTGCCGAGCTGGAACACGTCGCCGGCGATACTTTCCACGGCGAAGTCTTCGTTGACGCTGCCGATGTTCAAGCCCTGGGGTTCGAGCAGCACGCTGTAGTCGGCGTTATCCGGAATCGTGCCGCCACTGGTCACGGCGGTCAGCTGCGCACCACGCCGGCCACGCAAGGTGCGACTGACGGCATCGCGGTGCAGATAGGCGCTGCGTATGCCCTGGCGGCCGTTGTAACCCTCTGCGAGCATGCTCAGCAGGGCCTGATAGTGTTTTTCGTCGAGATCGCGATACGGCCACGCTTGGTGGAACATCGCCAGCAACGCGTCCTCCGACCATTCCTGGCAACTGACCTCGGCAATGATCTGCTGCGCCAGCACGTCCAGCGGCTTTTCCGGAATCTGCAGCGTATCCAGCTCGCCCCGGCGCACGCAGTCGAGCAGGGCGGCGCACTCGATCAGATCGTCGCGGGTGGTGGCGAACAAACGACCCTTGGGCGTGCCGCCGACCTGATGTCCGGAACGGCCAACCCTTTGCAGAAACGCAGCAATCGATCGCGGTGAACTGATCTGGCAGACCAGGTCGACTTCACCGATATCGATGCCTAGCTCCAGCGACGCCGTGGCGATCAGCACTTGCAGCTCGCCGCGCTTGAGCCGTTGTTCGGCGTCGAGGCGAAACTCTTTGGCCAGGCTGCCGTGGTGCGCGGCCACGGCCTGCTTGCCGAGGCGCTCGCTCAGATGCCGGCTGAGGCGCTCGGCAAGGCGTCGGGTGTTGACGAAAATCAGTGTGGTGCGGTGCTCGCGAGCGAGTTCGGCGAGGCGCTCGTACACCAGTTCCCAGACATCGTTGGCCATCACCGCCGACAGCGGCACCGGCGGCACTTCGATACCCAGGTCTCGTGGGCGGGCGTGGCCTATGTCGACGATTTCGCAGGGGCGGGCATGACCGACCAGAAACCGCGCCACGGCTTCTACCGGCTTCTGGGTGGCGGACAGGCCGATGCGGGTCAGCGGTTCGGCGCAGAGTGCTTGCAAACGCTCGAGGCTCAAGGACAGATGACTGCCGCGCTTGCCGGCGGCCATGGCGTGGATTTCGTCAATGATCACCGTGCGCGTGGTGCCGAGCATCCTGCGCCCGGATTCCGAGCCAAGCAGCACGTACAGCGATTCCGGGGTGGTGACCAGAATGTGCGGTGCGATCTTGCGCATGGCGGCGCGGTCTTTCTGCGGCGTGTCGCCGGTTCGTACGGCGGTAGTGATGGTCAGCTCCGGCAGGCCCATTTCGCGCAATTGCGCGGTAATGCCAGCGAGCGGGTTCTGCAGATTGATCTGGATGTCGTTGGACAGTGCCTTCAGCGGCGAGACATAGATCACTAGGGTTTCGGCGGGCAGGCCATCGGGCTGTTCCAGACCTCGATGGACAAGCTCATCGAGCACGGCGAGGAACGCGGTCAGGGTTTTGCCGGAGCCGGTGGGCGCGGCAATCAGCGTCGACCGGCGCTGGCGAATCAACGGCCACGCACGGGCCTGAGCGGCGGTGACCGCCGGGAAAGTCTTGTTGAACCAGGCACTGACTGCGGGGTGAAAACCGGCCAGCGCACTGTTGGCGGGGAGGGGCAGATTCATGACTGAAGTTATGCG
>NZ_RAZO01000035.1:9074-14857 GCF_004307535.1 Pseudomonas sp. Sample_9 | reverse complement strand
TCGCAGTTAACGCTTTCGCCGCCACCCCGGCGCACACCATGATCGCCGAAGGCGGCTCGGACAAACTGATCGAAAGCCGTCTGGCTGAAGGTGGTTCGGATCGTCTGATCGAACGCCGTGTTGCTGAAGGTGGTTCGGATCGTCTGATCGAACGCCGTGTTGCCGAAGGTGGTTCTGATCGTCTGATCGAACGCCGTGTTGCCGAAGGTGGCTCGGATCGTCTGATCGAACGCCGCGTTGCTGAAGGTGGTTCGGATCGTCTGATCGAGCGCCGCGTTGCTGAAGGTGGTTCGGATCGTCTGATCGAGCGCCGTGTTGCCGAAGGTGGTTCTGATCGTCTGATCGAACGCCGTGTTGCCTGATGCATGACTGCAAGCGCAACACCGCAGAGAAACCCGGCTCCCGCAGCCGGGTTTTTTATGTCTGCGTGTTTTATCCGGCCTTGGCCATGCAGCGCTTGTAGCGCTCGTCCACGCGCTTGGCGAACCAGGCTGTGGTGAGTTTGCGGGTGATCTTCGGACTTTGCAGCACAATTCCCGGCAATACCGCACGCGGTAACGCCTTGCCTTCGGCCCGCTCCGCCAGTTCGAACACGCGCTGATAGAGTTTGGTCTCTTCGAATTCCAGGGTTTTGCCTTTCTCCAATTGATCGCGAATCGTCGGGTTGCGCATGCCCAGCGACTTGCCGAGGGTGCGCACCGCCAGTTCGGTACTGCCGGGCATGATCGAGTCGTAGCGAATCAGGTCGCCGTCCAGGGTCAGCGGGATGCCGGAAGCGCGGCTGACCGCATTCTGAAACGCGGCATTGCGGCTGGCGTACCAGCCGGCGTTGAAATCGGCGAAGCGATACAGCGGCTCACGGTAACTCACCGGATAACCGAGCAAATGGGCGATGCCGAAATACATGCCGCCGCGCCTGCTGAACACTTCACGACGAATCGTGCCGTCCACCGGGTACGGGTAATCCTTGGCGTGCTCCTCGGCGAATTCGATGCTGACCTGCATCGGCCCGCCGGTGTGAACCGGGTTGAACCCGCCGAACAACGTGCGACCCATCGGCACCATGCCAATGAAATCGTCGAAAATCGCGCTCAGCTCTTTTTCACTGCGCGCAGCGTTCAGGCGTTCGCTGTAGCTCTTGCCGTTGGGCGAGCGCACTTGCAGAGCGCCGCTGACCAGCAGGCTGGGGATGTGCACCTTGGCGGCGCGGCGGTCGATTTCGTCGCGGGCGATCTTGCCCAGGCCGGGCACTGTAGGGTCGGCCTGGAAAGTGGACTCCTGCTCGGCCACGGCCAGTACCGAACACAGATTCTGCGTGGTGGTGTTGATGCCCTGTGCGGCGAACGCGGCGTAGATGTCCGTGGCCCAGCCCTGACGGTCGGCAGTTTTCGCCGGCAACAGCCGAACGATTTCCGCCTTCACTTCAGCCGGCGGACGCGGCGCCGGTTCGTTGCTGCGCTGGCTGGCGCAACCGGCGAGCAGCAGCAAAGCGCCGAGAGTAATGAGTAATCGCATGTTGCTCCATCCAATCAAATTAGCCAGACCACCATACACAACCCGCGTAGGAGCTGCCGAAGGCTGCGATCTTTTGATCTTGATGTTGACCTTGATCTGCAAAAAGCAAGATCAAAAGATCGCAGCCTGCGGCAGCTCCTACGCGCTGATGACAAACTGATTGCAAAACGTTACTGCGAAACCCTATCATTCGCGCCTGGAGTCGCATTAGCGCAAGGAGTTCCGCGCCGCCCTTATTTTTTCTTTGGCCGTTCGCCTCCAGGTATCCGACATGCCCGCTTCTGCTCGACTCGGCGCTCCATTTCGCCCGACTTTGCTTGCTCTGCTGTGCTCCCTGACCGTCACCGCCCACGCCGCTGAAGACAACAGCAAAGCGCTGGTGCTCGACGACGTCAACGTCAATGCCCAGGCCCCGACACCCAACGCCCTGCCCCCGGTCTACTCTGGCGGTCAGGTCGCGCGCGGCGGCCAGTTGGGCGTGCTCGGCAATCAGGACATGATGGACGTGCCGTTCAGCGCAGCGTCCTACACCGAGCAATTGATCCAGGATCAGCAGGCGGAAAACGTCGCCGACGTGCTGCTCAACGATTCTTCCGTGCGCCAGGCCTCGGGCTTCTCCAACCAGGCGCAGGTCTTCATGATTCGCGGCCTGCCGCTCAATGGCGATGATATTTCTTATAACGGCCTGTACGGCGTATTGCCCCGGCAGATCATTTCCACCGATGCGCTGGAGCGCGTGGAAGTGTTCAAAGGCCCCAACGCTTTCATCAACGGCGTGACCCCGACCGGTTCCGGCATCGGCGGCGGCGTCAACCTGCAACCCAAGCGCGCCGGCGACGTGCCGCTGCGCCGTTACACCACCGACATCAACAGCGAAGGTCGCATCGGTCACCACTTCGACATCGGCCAGCGTTTCGGTGAAGACAACCGCTTCGGCGCGCGGGTCAACCTGTCGCAGCGCGAAGGCGACACCGGTATCGATCACGAGAACCAGCGCTCGAAACTGTTCGCCATCGGCCTGGATTATCGCGGCGATGCGCTGCGGGTGTCCGGTGACTTTGCCTATCAGAAGGAACGCGTCAATGGTGGCCGCAGCTCGGTCAACCTCGGCACCGCCACGCACATCCCGGACGCGCCATCGGCGGACACCAACTACGCGCCGAAATGGGGTTACACCGACATCGAAGACACCTTCGGCATGCTCCGCGCCGAATACGACCTCAACGACAACTGGACCGCTTACGCCGCCGGTGGCGCCAAGCACACCCGTGAAGTCGGGCGCTACAACTCGACCACGCTGGTCGGCAACAGCGGCGCCTCGTTCACCACTGGCTCGTTCGTCCCGCATGATGAGGACAACACCAGCGTCATGGCCGGTCTCAACGGCAAGTTCAACACCGGCCCGGTCAGCCACAAGCTGAATTTCGGCCTGACCGGGATCTGGGCCGAGCAGCGCAGCGCTTATGACTTCGACCTGACCCGCTACTCGAACAATATTTACCATCCGATCACTCCTCCGGCACCGGTCGGCAATTTCTCTGGCGGCGATCTCAACGATCCGGGCATCGTCGGCAAGACCTTCAACCGCAGCGTGGCAATTTCCGACACCCTCGGTTTCTTCGATGATCGCCTGCTGGTCACCGCCGGTCTGCGTCGCCAGCAACTGGTGGTGCAGGGTTACAGCTACGCCAGCTACGGCAGCGGCCCGCGCTCGTCGAGCTACGACGAGTCGATCACCACGCCGGTGTACGGCATCGTGTTCAAGCCGTGGGAGCATGTGTCGTTCTACGCCAACCACATCGAAGGCCTGGCCCAGGGGCCGACTTCGCCGACCAGCTCTGGCGGTTTCCGCGTCACCAACGGCAACGAAGTCTACGCGCCGAAACGCTCCAAGCAGACCGAACTGGGCGTGAAAGTCGACATGGGCACTTACGGTGCGAGCCTCGGTGTTTACCGCATCGAACAGCCAAGCGACGGCTACTGCGAAATCAACAGCGCCACCACCTGCACCTACGTGCGCGAAGGCGAGCAGATCAACAAAGGCGTGGAGATGAACGTGTTCGGCGAGCCGATCGACGGCCTGCGCCTGATCAGCGGCCTGACCCTGATGGATACCGAACTGAAAAACACCCTCAACGGCGCCAACGACGGTAACCATGCCATCGGCGTGCCGACCTTCCAGTTCAACGCTGGCGTGGATTGGGACGTGCCGGGCCTGCAAGGTGTTGCGCTGAATGCGCGGATGCTGCGCACCGGCGGGCAATACGCCGACGCAGCGAACAACCTCAGCCTGCCGACGTGGAACCGCTTCGACGCGGGCGCGCGCTATGCGTTCAAGGTGTCAGAGAAGGACGTGACGCTGCGGTTCGGCGTCGAGAACGTGGCGAACAAGAAGTACTGGGAATCGGCTCAGGGCGGCTACCTGACCCAAGGCGAACCGCGGGTGGCAAAGTTGTCCGGGACGATTGATTTCTGACTGCTGAAAAGATCAAAAGCCCCTCACCCTAACCCTCTCCCAGAGGGAGAGGGGACTGATCGGGTTGCTTCGACAATTGAAGCCGACCTGATATTCCGAGTCGAACTCAAATCTTGAAAAGCTTGAAGATCGGCTCCCTTTCCCCCTCGCCCCCTTGGGGGAGAGGGCTGGGGTGAGGGGGATCGATTCGGGCAACACCGAACATCTTCAGCCGAACACCGAACAGCCCCACTCGCCTGACTACCACGCAGCCTTACTCCGTCTGGCCGACCACACTGGCCACCCTCTCCCGCTGATCCATACTTGCTGCACAGCCACAAGAGGACAGCCCCATGAATCGCAGCGACGTGCTGATCATCGGCGCCGGCCCGACCGGGCTGGTACTGGCCCTGTGGCTGAGCAAACTCGGCGTGCGCGTGCGCATCATCGACAAGACCTCGGCGCCCGGCACCACTTCCCGTGCTCTGGCGGTGCAGGCACGCACCCTCGAGCTGTATCGCCAACTCGACCTGGCCGACACCATCGTGCGTCGCGGCCATCAGGTCGCGGCGGCAAATTTCTGGGTTCACGGCAAACCGGTCGCGCAACTGCCGCTCAAGCGCATCGGCGAAGGCCTGACACCCTACGCCTTCGTCGAGATCTTCCCGCAGGACGAGCACGAACGGTTGCTACTCGAGCGCCTCGAAGACTACGGCGTCAGCGTCGAGCGCAATACCGCGCTGGACAGCTTCACGGACACCGGCGACACCATCACCGCCCATCTGCGCCTGCCCGATGGCCGGCAGGAAGTCTGTCAGGCCTGCTATCTGGCCGGTTGCGACGGCGCCCGTTCGGTGGTGCGCAAAGCCCTCGACACCGACTTCCCCGGCGGCACCTATCAGCAGATTTTCTACGTCGCCGATATCACGGCCAGCGGCCCGGCGCTGAATGGCGAGTTGCATCTGGACCTGGACCAAGCGGATTTTCTCGCGGTGTTTCCACTGGCCGGCGAAGGCCGCGCGCGACTGATCGGCACGGTGCGTGACGAACGCGCCGAGCGTGCCGAAACCCTGCAATTTGTCGACGTCAGCAGCCGCGCCATCGAGCAGCTGAAAGTGCACATCGAAGACGTACACTGGTTCTCCACCTACCGCGTGCATCACCGCGTGGCCGAGCACTTTCGAAACGGCCGGGCGTTTCTGCTCGGCGATGCCGCCCATGTACACAGTCCGGCCGGTGGCCAGGGCATGAACACGGGCATTGGCGATGCAATCAATCTGGCGTGGAAACTCGCTGCCGTGCTCAGTGGTGGCGCCGAGCCGAGGCTGCTCGACACCTACGAATCCGAGCGCATCGCCTTCGCTCGCCGACTGGTCTCCACCACCGACAAGGTCTTCAGTTTCGTCACCGCGCAGGGTCGCATGGCCGATCTGCTACGGATGCGCGTGGCGCCGTTTCTGCTGCCGAAAATGGCCGGGTTCGAAGCCAGCCGCGAATTCCTGTTTCGCACGGTCTCGCAAGTCACCCTCAACTATCGCGGCATGCCACTGAGCCAGGGTGAAGCCGGCCACGTGCACGGCGGCGACCGCTTGCCGTGGGCGCATGATGGCGAAGGAGATAATTTCGAGCCGCTACGGCAGCCATGCTGGCAGGTGCATGTCTACGGCGACACCAGCGACGAGATGATCGCCTGGTGCGCTGAACATCACTTGCCGCTGCACCTCTTCGACTGGCGCCCGGCGTTTGAGACGGCGGGTTTGGGGCGCAACGGATTTTATCTGTTGCGGCCGGATACCTATGTGGCGATTGCCGA
>NZ_RAZO01000035.1:0-8974 GCF_004307535.1 Pseudomonas sp. Sample_9 | reverse complement strand
GCCAGATCCATCGCAAAGTAGGTGAAGATCAGATCCGCCCCGGCACGCTTGATTGCGCCAAGGCTTTCGCGGACCACGCGATCTTCATCGATCGCCCCGGCCTGGGCGCCGAACTTGATCATCGCGTACTCGCCGCTGACCTGATACGCCGCCAATGGCAGGTTCGAGGCCTGGCGAATGTCGCGGATGATGTCGAGGTAGGCGCCGGCCGGTTTGACCATCAGCGCATCGGCACCTTCCTGCTCGTCGAGCAACGATTCGCGCAGGGCTTCGCGGCGGTTCATCGGGTTCATCTGATAGCTTTTGCGGTCGCCCTTGAGCGCGCTGCCGCCGGCCTCGCGGAACGGGCCGTACAGTGCCGAAGCGAATTTGGTCGAGTAGGCCATGATCGGAATCTGCGTGAAGCCGGCCGCGTCCAGCGCTTGGCGAATCGCGCGCACCTGGCCGTCCATTGCTGCCGACGGTGCGATTACGTCAGCCCCGGCGCGGGCGGCGGCCACGGCTTGCTTGCCGAGATTGATCAGAGTCTGGTCGTTGTCGACTTCGTGGTTGTGCATCACGCCGCAATGGCCGTGATCGGTGTACTCGCAGAAGCAGGTGTCGGACATCACGATCATTTCCGGCACGGCGTCCTTGGCAATGCGCGACATGCGCGAGACCAGACCGTCTTCGCGCCAGGTGTCGCTGCCGTTGGCATCGAGATGATGGGACACGCCAAAGGTCATCACCGACTTGATGCCGGCACGGGCATAGCGCTCGATTTCGCTGGCCAGTTTGCGCTCGGGAATGCGCTGCACGCCGGGCATGCTGGTGATCGGCACGAAGTCGTCGATGTCTTCCTCGACGAAGATCGGCAGGACCAGATCGTTCAGGCTGAACTCGGTTTCCTGGAACAGACTGCGCAGGCTCGCATTGCGGCGCAGACGGCGGGGACGTGCTTCGGGGAACTGACTGGACATGGGGCCTTTCCTGAAAACAGCGGATGAGACGAAAGTCGTAGGGGGCGAAGCTTATGCCTGCGGCGGGTGCGGGACAAACCTGGATCAATCAAGAGAGCGTTACCGGGCTTGTAATAATCCTGCTGCTGATCGCGCATTTCCCCCTGTGGGAGCGAGCCTGCTCGCGAATGCGCTGGGTCAGAAACGAAAATGGTGTCTGATACGACGCTTTCGCGAGCAGGCTCGCTCCCACAGTGGCGACTGTATTGGGTCAGGACGGGATAGTCAGGCCACGAATGACCGCCGGGCGCGCGAGAAACCGCTCCAGTACCCGTGTGACATTGGGGAAACTCTGAATCCCGACCAGATCCCCGGCCTCATAGAAGCCAAGCAGATTGCGCACCCACGGGAACGTGGCGATGTCGGCGATGGTGTAGCGCTCGCCCATGATCCAGTCCCGGCCTTCGAGGCGGGTGTTGAGCACGTTCAGCAGGCGTTTGCTCTCTTCGACATAGCGGTCACGCGGACGCTTGTCCTCGTAATCCTTGCCGGCGAATTTGTTGAAGAAACCGAGCTGTCCGAACATCGGGCCGATGCCGCCCATCTGCCACATCAGCCACTGGATGGTCTCGTAGCGCAGCGCGCCTTCCTGAGCGAGCAACTGGCCACTCTTGTCGGCCAGATAAATCAGGATGGCGCCGGATTCGAACAGTGGCAGCGGTTTGTCTTCCGGGCCATGCGGGTCGAGGATCGCCGGGATCTTGTTGTTCGGGTTCAGCGAGAGAAATTCCGCCGAGGTCTGGTCGTTGGTGTCGAAACCGACGCGGTGCGGCTCGTACGGCAGGCCGATTTCTTCGAGCATGATCGACACTTTGACGCCGTTGGGGGTCGGCAGGGAGTAGAGCTGAATCCAGTCCGGGTACTGCGCCGGCCATTTCTGAGTAATCGGGAATGCAGACAGATCGGTCATTGGAAGCATCCAGTCACAAATTGAAAACCGATCATAAAGTAGGCCTGCCGCCGCGCCTACACGAACCGTAACATCCTGTCGCTAACCTGCCTGCATGCCCGCAAAGGTTGCCGTTAGAGTGCTGCGCACTGGCCCGGATCGAACCAAACGGGCATTACAGGACTCTGAGCTATGCCTTTCTCGCAGAGGAAGCTGTTCACGACAGGGAAACACCCGGTGCTGGGAGCCCGCGGTGCCAAGGTTTGTCAGCCTTAACCGATTTTGCTGAAGAACCCTCGAATTGATGACGAACCTGATGAGTTTCGCCAAACGTTTCAAACATCGCGCGTACGTGGCCCTGCCCTCCCTGCTGGCAGTCAGCGCGCTTTTTCTCTCGCTTGAATCCAGTGAAAGCCGTGCACAACCGGCGGACGGCACGCAGACGCTGGTGTTCCTGCGCCACGCGGAAAAGCCCGAAGGCGGCCTCGGCCAGCTCAACTGCCAGGGCCTGAACCGCGCCATCGACCTCTCGACCCTGCTGCCGGAAAAATTCGGCAAGGCTGATTACGTGTTCGCTGCCAACCCGACGCGCAACGTCGAGGAAGGCGAGCTGGACAATTCCTACAGCTACATTCGTCCGCTGATGACCATCAGCCCGGCCGCGATCAAGCTCGGCCTGCCGGTGAACATCGAGTTCTCCGCCAACGACACCAGCGATCTGGCCCGCGAACTGCTGAACGAGAAGTACCACAACTCGACGATCTACACCGCCTGGTCCCACGGTTATCTGCCGGATCTGATCAACAAGGTCGCTGGCAACGCAGTGGGCGAGCGGCAGAAAATCACCGATGACTGGGCCGGCGATGACTTCGACTCGCTGTATGTCCTGACCCTGAAGTGGCACAACGGCAAGGCCAGTTTGCAGAGCCATGTCTACAAACAGGGGCTGGATAACGGCAAGGACACTTGCCCGACCTGATATTTGTAGCGCCTGACCTTGCGTCTTCGCGAGCAGGCTCGCTCCCACAGGGAACCGCATTTCAACTGTGGGAGCGAGCCTGCTCGCGAAGAGGCCAGTCGCTTGCGCCTCAAGCCTTCTGACTCACCCTCGCACGCAAATACTCGATCACCGCCCCCCGCTCTCCGGCAAACTCGATCCGCCCGCCCTTCTTCTCGCGCTGGAACACATACATCGGGTCGTAATACTCACGCAGCAAACCCTCGATCCAGCCGCGATGCAGGTCCACCGCGCCGCTGCGGCCCTGCTCTGCCAGCGCCTGCTCCATCAACACCAGCATCCGCGAATGGCGCTCACCGCCGAGGCGTTTCTGTACGTTGTTGAGGCTTTCCAGCAGACGTTCGGAGAACAAGGCAAAACCGTTTTCACCGTGCACCGAGGCAAACTCCGCCGACAGATCGATGACGTAATCACGCAGGATCCGCTCGACACGATCCTCGAAACGATCTTCCAGCCAGACCATCGGGTACTGCTGCATGCCCTGATACAGCGGCAACGGCAAGGCGCAACTGCCGACCACACGGCTCTCGTCTTCGAGCACAAACTGCTCGATCCCGGCATCGCGCTTCTTCAGGAAGTCAATGGCCAGGCGATTCTCGAAATCGATGTTCGACGGCTGCCCGGTGGCGCGTTTGCCGAAACTGGAGCCGCGATGATTGGCGTGGCCTTCCAGATCCACACCGTTGCGCAACTGCACCAGCACTTCGGTCTTGCCGGTGCCGGTCATGCCGCCGAGCAAAACGAAATCACACTGCGCGATGGCCTGCTCAAGGGTGTCGATCAAAAAACTGCGCATCGCCTTGTAGCCGCCGCCGACACGCGGATAGTCGATGCCCGCCTCGTCGCGCAGCCACTGCTGGGTGATCTGCGAGCGCAAGCCACCGCGAAAACAGTACAGATAACCATCGGGATGAGCCCGGGCGAACTCGGCCCAGGCATGGATGCGCTCGGCCTTGACCGCGCCGGCCACCAGCTGGTGGCCCAGTTCGATCGCCGCCTGTTGGCCATGCTGCTTGTAGCAGGTGCCGATCTTCTGCCGTTCCAGATCATTCATCAGCGGCAGATTGACTACGCCGGGGAACGCGCCTTTGTGAAACTCGACCGGCGCGCGGGCATCCATCATCGGCCGGTCGTTGAGGAAAATGTCGCGGTAGTCGGTGCAGTCGCGGAGCATCAAATCACCTCGACTGCGTTCGTCTGTCGCTCAACCAGTTCGCCGATCGGCGCAAGGCTCAGGCCCAGTTCGGCGGCGACGCCGAGGAACTCGTCATTGCCTTCAGGCGTGACCGCAATCAGCAGACCGCCGCTGGTTTGCGGATCACACAGCACGCGTTTGTGCAACTCCTGCACGCGGCCAACCTTGCTCGAATAGCTGTCGAAGTTGCGCAGCGTACCGCCCGGCACGCAGCCCTGATCGAGGTAGTACTCGATGCTGTCCAGACGCGGCACGCGGTCGTAGGCGATGCGCGCGGTCAACTGGCTGCCGTCGGCCATTTCCACCAAGTGCCCGAGCAGGCCGAAACCGGTGACGTCGGTCATCGCGGTGACGCCGGCGAGTTTGCCGAAGCGGCTGCCGGGCTTGTTCAGGGTGCACATCCAGTCGCGGGCGACACCGACGTCGGCGGCGCGCAACTTGCCCTTCTTTTCCGCAGTGGTGAGGATGCCGATGCCCAACGGTTTGGTCAGGTACAACAGGCAACCGGCGGTAGCGGTGTCGTTGCGTTTCATGTGGCGCTTTTCCACAAGCCCGGTGACGGCGAGGCCGAAGATCGGCTCCGGCGCATCGATCGAATGCCCCCCCGCCAACGGGATGCCCGCCGCGTCACACACCGAGCGACCACCACGAATCACTTCCCGCGCCACTTCCGGCGCCAGCACATTCACCGGCCAGCCGAGAATCGCGATCGCCATCAACGGATCGCCGCCCATCGCGTAGATGTCGCTGATCGCGTTGGTTGCGGCGATGCGGCCGAAGTCGAACGGGTCATCGACAATCGGCATGAAAAAATCGGTGGTCGACACCACCCCGCGCTCGGCATCGATCGCATACACCGCCGCGTCATCACGCGATGCGTTGCCGACCCAGAGCTTGGGATCGAGGTTCTGTGCGCCGCTGCCGGCGAGGATCACTTCCAGCACCTGTGGGGAAATCTTGCAGCCACAACCGGCGCCATGGCTGTATTGGGTCAGACGAATTGGCTCGCTCATGGGAGAGTCTCTGGCAATGAATGGGGCGGATTCTAGCAGAGCGCGAGCGCGCAGATTTTTGTGCTGACCGAGCGGCCCCCTTCGCGAGCAGGCTCGCTCCCACATTTGTACGGTGGTCTCCTGTGGGAGCTAGCCCGCTCGCGAAAGCAATCGAACCTGCCTGCACCGTCCAGTCAGCCCCGCCTGCCAACCTCAGCGAAAATCTGCGTAATCGGCCGATGCGGCTGGCGCTTGTGCATCCGCCGCACTTGTTCACTCAGTCGCAACAGCTCTTCACTGGGCTTGGCCCATTGCTCTTCGGGCAGCGGCTCGGACCATGCACGCATGACTTCCGGCAGCGCCTGCTTGCCGATTCTTTCCAGACGGCGCACTTCCCATTCGACCAAACGGTTGGGAATCGTCCATAAAGTCATGACGTGATACAGGTACCAAAAAAATCCCGACAACCGCGAGCGGCGGCCTTCACGGATCTGCTGATGCATCCGCGCCCGGGCATTGCGAAAAGTGTGCAGGCCTTCGTGGGGCGGGTCGTCCGGACCTTGCAGATCCTGCAAATCCTGAATCGATTTGAGGTCGTTGACTTCGTACTCCATGTAACCGCGAATCGCTTCCCAATGACTGATCGCGAGGTCTAGGCCGGCGCATTGGAATTCCTGGCTTATGAGGGTTTCACCTTGATAGAAACCGATTCCCATGCCGTATTGGCGGTGGATGCCGAACTGGGTGGCGCCCTTGGCTTCGATGATCCAGGCGGACAGCGATTCCCATGGAACGAAGACTGGTTCGGTGGCGCCTTCGGGCATGAAGCAGACTTCGCGGCGTTGGCGATTGAAGCGGGTTGGGATGATGTAGAGGCGTTTTTTGTGGTGGTGGTGCCAGACACCAATACCGATGAGCAAGATCAAGGGACCGCAAATTAATTCATTTTCCAACCCCACTTCGAATATTCCAACCATTGATTCCCAAATCGCCTCGTTTCCATAGCCAAAAAGAATCCCTAGCAAGCCCGTGAACAAAGGAAATAAAACGAGAACCATAAAAGTTCCTGCGGTCGTCCCGCCGAGAATCAACTGCCACGTAAATGCCTCTGGCAATCCGAGACCAAAGTCCATGTAACCTTGGTTCAATTCCCCGATGTGAGGCCCATAAGGTGGTATAGGTGCTGGCAATGGCAAAGGTGATAGATAGGTAATTTTCCCGCTTGGGAACGGCTCAATATCGCCCGCTTTTTTAATCCCCTCATATTCCGAACTGGAAAGAGGATTACTGCGATTATTCAGCATGGTCAGCCCATTCGAGGTATTGAGTTTCAACCAGCAGAACCATCGGGTTTTGCTTGACCGACCCGGTAGCAACAACTGAAAAATGGCCGCCACCCCGAGGGTCTACCACCTCGGCCAAGATCAACCGAAACATCTGCGTACAATGCGATCCCCTGTGGGAGCGAGCCTGCTCGCGAAGGCGCGCAAACAGGCAAAAAACTTCCGACCCACTGGCCACAAAACTGCTCAACATCAGCACTCAGCTCTCCTGCAAACCTCAGCGAAAATCTGCGTAATCGGCCGATGCGGCTGGCGCTTGTGCATACGCCGCACTTGTTCACTCAGCCGCAGCAACTCTTCACTGGGCTTGGCCCATTGCTCTTTCGGCAGCGGCTCGGACCATTCGCGCATGACTTCCGGCAGCGCCTGCTTGCCGATTCTTTCCAGACGGCGCACTTCCCATTCGACCAGACGGTTGGGAATCGTCCATAAAGTCATGACGTGATACAGGTACCAAAAGAACCCCGACAGCCGCGAGCGGCGGCCTTCACGGATCTGCTGATGCATCCGCGCCCGGGCGTTACGAAAAGTATGCAGGCCTTCGTGGGGCGGGTCGTCCGGGCCTTGCAGGTCTTGCAGGTCCTGAATCGATTTGAGGTCGTTGACTTCGTACTCCATGTAACCGCGAATCGCTTCCCAATGGCTGATCGCGAGCTCCAGGCCGGCGCATTGGAATTCGAGGCTGGTGAGGGTTTCGCCGTGGCGAAAACCGATGCCCATGCCGTATTGGCGATGGATGCCGAATTGGGTGGCGCCCTTGGCTTCGATGATCCACGCGGAGAGCGATTCCCATGGGACGAAGACAGGTTCGGTGGCGCCCTCGGGCATGAAGCAGACTTCGCGGCGTTGGCGGTTGAAGCGGGTTGGAATGAGGGAGAGGCGTTTTTTATGGAAGTGGTGCCAGACGCCCAGGCCGATCAGTAGAATCAAAGGCTCGGTCAGTAAAGCGCTTTCATATCCTGCTTGGAATATACCCACTATTGATTCCCAAATGAGTGTTGGACCATAGCCGAATACGACACCCAGCATTCCCGTAATCAAGGGGAATATGAAAATGACCATAACCGCTAAACTAACCGGCCCCCCCAACGTCATTTGCCACATAAAAATTTGCGGCTGGCCTAATCCGCAGTCCATGTAAACATCATTGAGCTCACCGATATGCGGGCCATAAGGTGGCATTGGTGTGGGCAATGGCAACGGTGCGAGATAGGTGATCTTTCCGCTTGGAAAGGGCTCTACATTGCCCGCTTTTCTGACCACCTCACATTGCGCATCAACTACAGGCTCATTGTGATTATTCGGCATGGTCAGCCCATTCGAGGTATTGAGTTTCTACCAGCAAAACCGGAGGGTTGTCTTTAACCGAGCCGGGAGTTACTACAGCAAAATGACCGCTATCCCGAGGGTCAATATGAATCACGCGCGTTCTTGACTCCGACCCACCTTTGCCATTGACGGTCTGGATACATACGGCAAGTTCGAGCGTTTCCTTTGCAGGCGTGTAGTCAGAATCGGGACGGATGGGGTACTGAAGACAAAGCACCAAACCACCAGGCGATGACTTCACGATTCGCAGACTGCTCAATATCTCCTCACTGATGACTTCCTTGCGCACTTGCGGCACACCGCGACCATGCAGCGGTGCAACAAGTCGATGGGCACCGATTCCCAAGCGATGACTCGGTTTACCGTTTAACGGCGGCAGAAGATCATTTAGCGCCAGCCTCGGCAGAACCAAATGAATATCACTGGGTTTGGCGCCAAATAATAAAGTCTTCAGCCAGGTGTCACTGGGATCAGGTCCTGATTGGGCGTAGGGAGCGTGTATCAAAAATGCCAGATAATTTTGATAGTCATTCAGGGAGTGGTCACCGCGCATCTCTTCATCACGGCTCCAGGGCGTGATTTTCAACCACTTGTCGTGGGCAGAGAGATTGTACCGATTGAACAGCCATGTCCCGGCGAACTCTAGCACCGTGAACAACGCACCAGCCAAATTGAATCGAAAAAATACAGTAGAAAGACGTGTGCCAGCGGCGGCCCAAGCAGTTGCTCGCGCCGAACGGTTCGGTGCAGTTAATATTTTAATGGTGGCAGATACTGTATTACCAAACCCGTAGCCACTAATTGCAATCATGCCTGCCGCGCCCGAGGTCGCCATCGCAGCTGCTCTCTGCTCAGATTGAGTGCCACTTCGAACCGCGTCTTGCCACTTTCGATCTTTTATTCTGAAGCTGGTTAAGGAAGTTCTCAAACTCAAAAGATAGGTAAACATGCCCAACCCAACATGCAACTTTCCCATCTGCACATGAACCTGTTGCAGCGCCTCAACCTGCATACCGGCAATAAGACTCGCGCTTCGAGCCTTGAGCGCTGTATCGGCAAGCCCTTGCGCAGCGGTAAATCCGGCTGCGCCTGTCGCGATAATGGCAGCAAAAAAATCCGCCCGTTTCTTCCTGTCCCTCGTCTGCTTCATCACCTCCCGATAAACCCCCACCACATTCACCACCTGCACCAACACCACCAACACCCCCAT
>NZ_RAZO01000490.1:0-15049 GCF_004307535.1 Pseudomonas sp. Sample_9 | reverse complement strand
GTGGCAAACAGCTCGCGCAGCAGTTGTTGCGGATCGACCGACATGGCGGGCTCCCGGAATTCTTGTTATTCGAAAGGGCAACTCGGAACCCTTGTGGGAGCGAGCCTGCTCGCGAACGCGGTATGTCAGCCAACATGGATGTTGAATGTGAAGCCGCTTTCGCGAGCAGGCTCGCTCCCACAGGGTTTTGTGCAGGCTTTATTTTTTGTCGCGAATCGAGAAATTGGCCATGTGCTCAAGGCCCTTGATCAGCGCCGAGTGGTCCCAGTTGCTGCCACCGATGGCCGCGCAGGTGCTGAATACCTGCTGGGCATTGGCGGTGTTCGGCAGGTTGATGTTCAGCTCCTTGGCGCCTTGCAGGGCCAGGTTCAGGTCCTTCTGGTGCAGGCTGATGCGGAAGCCCGGGTCGAAGGTGCCTTTGATCATGCGCTCGCCGTGCACTTCGAGAATCTTCGAAGAAGCGAAGCCGCCCATCAGCGCTTCACGCACCTTGGCCGGGTCGGCACCGTTTTTCGAAGCGAACAGCAGGGCTTCAGCGACAGCCTGAATGTTCAGCGCGACGATGATCTGGTTCGCCACTTTGGCGGTCTGGCCGTCGCCATTGCCGCCGACCAGGGTGATGTTCTTGCCCATGGCCTGGAACAGCGGCAGGGCGCGTTCGAAGGCATCGGCGTCGCCACCGACCATGATGCTCAGGGTGGCGGCCTTGGCACCGACTTCACCGCCCGACACTGGCGCGTCGAGGTACTGCGCGCCTTTCTCGTTGATCTTCGCCGCGAAGGCTTTGGTGGCGGTCGGCGAGATAGAGCTCATGTCGATGACCACTTTGCCTTTACCGATACCGGCGGCAACACCGTCGGCGCGGAACAGCACGTCGTCGACCTGCGGAGTATCCGGAACCATGACGATGATGAATTCGGCTTCCTGCGCCACTTCGCGCGGGTTGGCCAGGGCGACGGCGCCAGCGGCGACCAGATCGGCCGGGGCCGCGTCGTGGTGTTGCGACAGGAACAGGCTGTGACCGGCTTTCTGCAGGTTCGCCGCCATTGGGTGGCCCATGATGCCGGTGCCGATGAATCCGATTTTAGCCATGAGAAAATCCTCTTGTTTTTGTCGTGCTCAAGCAAATATGGGAGGTGCTTTTCATGTGGGAGCGAGCCTGCTCGCGAATGCGGTGGAACATTCAATATCCGTGTTGACTGAACCACCGCATTCGCGAGCAGGCTCGCTCCCACAGGGGATTTGCTGTGTTTCTTAGATTGCGTTGTGTGATTTCAACCAACCCAGGCCCGCTTCGGTGGTGGTCAGCGGTTTGTACTCGCAACCGACCCAACCCTGATAGCCGATGCGATCAAGGTGTTCGAACAGGAAGCGGTAGTTGATTTCACCGGTGCCCGGCTCGTTGCGCCCCGGGTTGTCCGCGAGTTGCACGTGGTTGATCTCGCCCAGGTGCGATTGCAGGGTGCGGGCCAGATCGCCTTCCATGATTTGCATGTGATAGATGTCGTATTGCAGGAACAGATTGGCGCTGCCGACCTGTTCGCGAATCGACAGGGCTTGCGCCGTGTTGTTCAGGTAGAAGCCCGGGATGTCGCGGGTGTTGATCGCTTCCATCACCAGTTTGATGCCCACCGCTTGCAGCTTGTCGGCGGCGTATTTGAGGTTGGCGACGAAGGTCTTTTCCACGGTGACATCGTCAACGCCTTGCGGGCGGATGCCGGCCAGGCAGTTGACCTGGGTGTTGCCCAGCACTTGTGCGTAAGCGATCGCCAGATCGACCCCGGCGCGGAATTCTTCGACCCGATCCGGCAGGCAGGCAATACCGCGCTCGCCCTTGGCCCAGTCACCGGCCGGCAGGTTGAACAGCACTTGGGTCAGCCCGTTGGCCTCGAGTTTTGCCTTGATTTCAGCCGAGCTGAAGTCGTACGGGAACAGGTATTCCACTCCACTGAAACCGGCCTTGGCGGCGGCGTCGAAACGGGCAAGGAAATCCTGTTCGGTGAACAGCATGGACAGGTTGGCTGCGAAACGCGGCATGGTGGTCTCCCGTAAATCTTGTGAGGTCCCCTGTGGGAGCGAGCTGTGGCGAGGGGATTTATCCCCGTTCGGCTGCGAAGCAGTCGTAAACCATTGTATGCGGTGTACCTGATACGCCGCGGTTTCAGGTTTTGAGGCCGCTTCGCGCCCTAACGGGGATAAATCCCCTCACCACACAGGCTCGCTCCCACAGGGAGAGCAGTCAGCAGTTAATCGAGCAACGAAATCGCCGTCGGCGCGTCATTGCCGACCAGCGCCAGGTCTTCGAACTCGTTGACCGCGTTGATCTCGGTACCCATGGAGATGTTGGTCACACGCTCCAGAATGATCTCGACGATCACCGGCACCTTGAACTCTTCGATCATCTGTTCGGCCCTGCGCAGGGCAGGGGCGATTTCCGACGGTTCGAACACACGCAGCGCCTTGCAGCCGAGGCCCTCGGCGACTGCGATGTGGTCAACCCCGTAACCGTTGAGTTCCGGCGCATTCAGGTTATCGAAGGACAGCTGCACGCAGTAGTCCATTTCGAACCCGCGCTGGGCTTGACGGATCAGGCCCAGGTACGAGTTGTTCACCACGACGTGGATGTACGGCAGTTTGAACTGAGCGCCGACCGCCAGTTCTTCGATCATGAACTGGAAATCATAGTCCCCCGACAGGGCCACGACTTTGCGGTTCGGATCGGCCTTCACCACGCCCAGCGCTGCCGGAATGGTCCAGCCCAACGGGCCTGCCTGGCCGCAGTTGATCCAGTGACGCGGCTTGTAGACGTGCAGGAACTGCGCGCCGGCAATCTGCGACAGACCAATGGTGCTGACGTAGCAGGTGTCCTTGCCGAACACCTGGTTCATTTCTTCATAAACGCGCTGCGGCTTGACCGGCACGTTGTCGAAGTGGGTCTTGCGATGCAGGCTGGCCTTGCGCTGCTGGCAATCCTGCAGCCAGGCGCTGCGGTTCTTCAGCTTGCCGGCGGCTTGCCATTCACGGGCGACTTCAATGAACACGGTCAGCGCTGCCGCGGCGTCGGAAACGATGCCCAGATCCGGCGTGAACACGCGGCCGATCTGCGTGCCTTCGATGTCGACGTGAATGAACTTGCGGCCTTCGGTGTACACGTCAACCGAACCGGTGTGACGGTTGGCCCAACGGTTACCAATGCCCAGCACCACGTCGGATTTCAGCATGGTGGCGTTGCCGTAACGGTGCGAAGTCTGCAGACCAACCATGCCGACCATCAGCGGGTGATCGTCAGGGATGGTGCCCCAGCCCATCAGGGTCGGGATGACCGGAATACCAGTCAGCTCGGCGAACTCGACCAGCAGGTCGCTGGCGTCGGCGTTGATGATGCCGCCGCCGGCCACCAGCAGTGGGCGCTCAGCCTGATCCAGCAAAGCCAAAGCTTTTTCAACCTGAACGCGGGTCGCAGTCGGCTTGGCCAATGGCAGCGGCTGGTAAGCGTCGATGTCGAATTCGATCTCGGCCATCTGCACGTCGAACGGCAGGTCGATCAGTACAGGGCCTGGACGGCCGGAGCGCATTTCATAAAAGGCTTTCTGGAACGCGTAAGGCACCTGGCCCGGCTCCAGAACCGTGGTTGCCCACTTGGTCACTGGCTTGACGATGCTGGTGATGTCGACAGCCTGGAAATCTTCCTTGTGCATACGGGCGCGGGGTGCCTGACCGGTAATGCAGAGGATTGGAATCGAGTCGGCCGAGGCGCTGTAGAGCCCGGTGACCATGTCGGTGCCGGCCGGGCCGGACGTGCCGATGCACACGCCGATATTGCCGGCCTTGGTGCGGGTGTAGCCCTCGGCCATGTGCGAGGCGCCTTCAACGTGGCGAGCAAGGACGTGATCGATGCCACCGACCTTCTGCAAGGCGGAGTACAGCGGGTTGATCGCTGCGCCCGGTATGCCAAAAGCGGTATCAACCCCTTCACGGCGCATCACCAGAACGGCGGCTTCGATTGCTCTCATTTTGCTCATGGTTTTGTGCCTCTTTACGTTTTGTAATTGTATACAAGTGGCTTTGCGCAGAGTGTATTCACGGCGGACGGCGCAGGTCAATCCATTTTCTCAAGCGGCTGTTTCATTCGTCGGAAGCCCGATGTGCTGTGGCTTTTCGTCGCATGTGGCGCTTTTCGAGAATTATTGTATACAAAAAAATAACTCATTGTGTTCTATTTGTGTCATCGGGCTGCGGCACAAACGCGCAGTCCCACGACTTTCCCTATAACAAAATGAGGACGGCACCATGAGCGCTTTAACCTTGAAAGTCGCAGTCAACCTGGTCAGCGAAGCCATCAACGCAGGACGCGGCATCAACGCCGCGCCGCTGACCATCGCGGTGCTCGACACCGGCGGCCACCTGATCGCCCTGCAACGCGAAGACGGCGCCAGCCTGCTGCGCCCGAACATCGCCATCGGCAAAGCCTGGGGCGCCATCGCCTTGGGCAAAGGCTCACGCCTTCTCGCCCAGGACGCCCAACAACGCCCGGCGTTTTTTTCTTCGTTGAACAGCATGGGGCAGGGCAGCGTAGTGCCGGCACCTGGGGGCGTGTTGATTCGCAACCAGGCCGGTGAAGTGCTCGGCGCGATCGGCATCAGTGGGGATTTGTCGGATGTCGACGAGCAGGTGGCAATTAAAGCGGTAGAGGCGCTGGATTTGAGGGCGGATGGCGGGGTGGTGGCTTGAATTTGCGTTGAACGAGCAATCGCCATCGCGAGCCGGCTCACTCCTACATTGGGTTAGGAGGTGTACATGAAATGTTCAGTGTCCGAAAACCCCTGTGGGAGCGAGCTTGCTCGCGAAGGCGATTTTTAACAGACACATTTAGCCAACGTCTGTCCGCCTCCTGTCTGTGCTTTGGATCTAATCTTTCAGGTCTTCTCATGAAAGGGGCAAAGGAATGCCAAAACTATCAGCCTCGCATCGCCTGCGCATTGGCCGTTACGACGAACCTAACCGCTTATATCTACTGACCGCCAACACACTTCATCGCGAACCTGTTTTCCGCGATTTTGCATTAGGTAAGTTAGTCGGTGACCAATTTCGAAACGCCGAGGAGCTGGGGTTTGCCGACTCGTTGGCATGGGTGGTAATGCCCGACCACTTTCACTGGTTGATCGATTTGAAGCAGGGTTCCTTGAGTGAACTGATGCAAAGGACAAAGTCCTTAAGCGCGCGTGCTGTGAACACGGCTGCGGGTAGAAAAGGCACCCTCTGGCAGCATGGGTTTCACGATCGCGCACTGCGGCGGGAGGATGATTTGGTGCAAATGGCTCGATATGTTGTGGCTAACCCGTTGCGGGCAGGTTTAGTGCAAAGGTTTAGCGATTATCCGCTGTGGCATGCGATTTGGGTTGATAGGCAGACCGAGTCGCTCCATTCGCGAGCAAGCTCGCTCCCACAGGTGATTTGAGAGCACCATAGGTCCAAATGTGGGAGCGAGCCTGCTCGCGAAGCGGTTCCCCCGATCTCACTGATCCGGCTCACACCCCTTCAACACCAACCGGATGATCGTCTGCGCCGCCGCTTCATAATCGGCCTCATCAAGCTTGTCCTTCCCGGTCACCGCCGAAATCTGCCAGTCGAAGTCGGCGTAGGTCTGGGTGGCGGCCCAGATGCTGAACATCAGGTGGTTGGGGTCGATCGGGGCGATCTGGCCGCGGTCGATCCAGCTCTGGATGCAGGCGATGTTGTGCTTGGCCTGGGCGTTGAGCTGCTCGACCAGGTCGGCGCTCAGGTGCGGGGCACCGTGCATGATTTCGCTGGCAAACACCTTGGAGGCGTAGGGCAGGTCGCGGGAGATGCGGATCTTCGAGCGGATGTAGCCGCTCAGCACCTCGCTCGGCACGCCGTCCGGGTTGAACGGGGTCGAGGCCTGCAGAATCGGCTCGATGATGCTTTCCAGCACCTCGCGGTAGAGGTTTTCCTTGGATTTGAAGTAGTAGTAGACGTTGGGCTTGGGCAATCCCGCCTTGGCGGCGATGTCGCTGGTTTTGGTCGCCGCGAAGCCCTTGTCGGCAAACTCTTCGCTGGCGGCGCGCAGGATCAGTTCTTTGTTACGCTCGCGGATTGTGCTCATAAACCCGGTGGTTCCTTGCCTGTTCTGGCGGTGGCGCATGGTAGCACCGGCCCTGAGCGGCGCTCAACAATGCAGCCTGTGGCCGGCGGTCGCGTTATGCTTGGCAACATTCATACACAGAAGGAAACAGGATTCATGGCAGGAAGCAGTTTGCTGGTGCTGATCGATGACATCGCCACCGTTCTGGATGACGTTGCGTTGATGACCAAGATGGCCGCGAAGAAGACCGCCGGGGTGCTCGGTGATGATCTGGCGCTCAATGCCCAGCAGGTTTCGGGCGTGCGCGCCGAGCGGGAAATTCCCGTGGTCTGGGCGGTGGCCAAGGGCTCGTTTGTCAACAAACTGATCCTCGTGCCGTCGGCACTGGCAATCAGTGCTTTCGTACCGTGGCTGGTGACGCCGCTGTTGATGGTCGGCGGTGCGTACCTGTGTTTCGAGGGTTTCGAGAAGCTCGCGCACAAGTTCTTGCACAGCAAAGAGGAAGACGAGGCCGGCCATGCGCAGCTGACCGAGGCTGTCGCCGACCCGGCCACCGATCTGGTGGCTTACGAAAAGGACAAGATCAAAGGCGCGATCCGCACTGACTTCATTCTCTCGGCAGAAATCATCGCCATCACCCTCGGCACCGTGGCAGATGCCTCACTGACTCAGCAAGTGGTGGTCATGTCCGGCATCGCCATCGTCATGACCGTCGGCGTCTACGGTTTGGTGGCGGGCATTGTCAAACTCGACGATCTGGGGCTGTGGCTGACACAGAAGCCCGGGCAGATGGCGAAAAAAATCGGCAGCGGTATTCTCAGCGCCGCGCCGTACATGATGAAAACCCTGTCGGTGGTTGGCACGGCAGCGATGTTCCTGGTCGGCGGCGGCATCCTCACCCATGGCGTGCCGGTGCTGCATCACTGGATTGAAGGCGTCGGCGCAGCGGCAGGGAGCGCCGGGTTCGCCGTGCCGATGCTGCTCAATGGTGTTGCGGGGATTATTGCTGGCGCAGCGGTGTTGGCGGTGGTTTCGGTCGTAGGCAAGCTCTGGAAAGCGCTGAAGGGTTAATCAGCAACACATAACAAGTGTGGGAGCGAGCCTGCTCGCGAATGCGGTAGTTCAGTCAATATCGATGTTGACTGAAACTCCGCGTTCGCGAGCAGGCTCGCTCCCACAGTGTTTTGCGGCAGCCGATTTACTCGGCAATCTGCAACTTGCGCGCCTCGGTATACACGTACCGCACTTTCTCGTACTCGAACGGCGAGTTCATCTGGCCGTAGCGGAAGCTGGTCTGGTAGCGCTTGTCGATTGCACGCAAGGCCCAGACTTCCGGATGGTTGGAGCTGACTTCCGCGACATTGAGGAAGTTGATCGCGGTATCGGCGGTGTAATCCACGGCCAGACCTGCGGTGTCGCGGATGTTCGACGGGCCGAAAATCGGCAGTACGAAGTAGGCGCCGCCCGGTACGCCGTAGAAGCCCAGGGTCTGACCGAAGTCTTCGTTCTGGCGCGGCAGGCCCATGGCGGTGGCCGGGTCCCACAGGCCGGCGATGCCGATGGTGGTGTTGAGCAGCAGGCGCGCGGTGGTTTCCATCGAGCGCTGGCCCTTGAACTGCAACAGGCTGTTGACCAGGTTCGGCACGTCACCAATGTTGTTGAAGAAGTTGCTCACCCCGGTACGCACAAAGCTTGGGGTGATGTAGCGATAGCCATCGACTACCGGCAGGAACACCCACTGGTCGAAGCGATAGTTGAAGTGGTAGACCCGGCGGTTCCACGATTCCAGCGGGTCATAGACGTTCAGCGCGTTGAGCGTCGAACGTTCGAACTCGCGCTGGTCCAGGCCCGGGTTGAACTTGAGTTTGGTCAGCGGTTCCTTGAAGCCGTCGCTGTCGACCACTACCGGGGCATCGGCTTTACTGTTGTCGGCCTGGGCCACGCCTGCACAGAGGAACGCTGCAATCAGCAGGAGATATTTAGCCACGGAAGAACTCCAGCATGGCGTCGCTGTTGACGCGGTAGTTAAGGTTGCCGCAGTGGCCGCCCAGTGGATAAACGGTCAGGCGATCACCGAAGGTCTTGCGCAGGAAGCCCAGGTCGCCAGGGCCGAGGATGACGTCGTCGGCGTTGTGCATCACGGCGATTTTCGGGCTGTCGTGCAGGTAATCCTTGAGCGCATACAGGCTGACCTGATCGATCAGTTGCAGCAGGCTGCCGCCATCAGTGCGCGCGCGCCACATCGGAATAACCTGCTCGGTGATGTAGCAGTCGAAATCGCATTGCAGCGCACGCTTGAGGAACGGCGTGAGGCTGGTGCCTTCGGTGATCGGGAATTTCGGCGGGGTAATCAGACCGCGACGGTTGACCAGGTCCGAGGTGTAGGCAATATCGGCTGCCGAGAAGCGGAACGACGTGCCAATCAGCATGGCCATCTGTTCGTTGGTCAGGTGCTGCTTGGACTGCTGGAAGTCATACAGCAGCGCATCGTTGAGGTCGATGTAGCCTTTCTGCTGGAAGTAGCGGGTCAGCTTGCTCAGTACCAGTTCATAGAAGGTGGTGCTGTTGTTGATGCCTTTCACCTCGGTCTGTACCAGCTTGTCGAGGTTGGTCACCGAGGTATAGAGGTTGACCGGCGGGTTCAGCAACAGGACTTTCTTGAAGTTGAAGCTGCGGCGCGTCTCGTCCAGATGCGCGACGAACGCGGCATCAAGGGCGCCGAGGCTGTAGCCGGTCAGATAGTACTCGGTGACCGGCAGTTTCGGGTTCTGCGCCCGCACGGCCTGCATCACCCGGTACATGTCTTCGGCGTCTTCCTTGGTAACGCCCGGGGTGGCGAAACGCGAAGCGGCGCTGATGAAGTCGAAGCTGGTCGGCGACGACAGTTGCACGACGTGGTAGCCGGCCTTGTAGTAAAGCTTTTTCAGGTATTCGTTGAGCGTGCTGTCAAAGCGCGCACCGGTGCCGGCGATCAGGAAGATCAGCGGCGCCGGTTTGTCCTGCGTGGCGATGCGGTAAGTGAGCTTCTTCACTGCCCAGAAATTGTCCGGCAGCTGGAATTCACGCTCCGGGCGCAGGGTGAGGCTGCGGTCCGTTTGATTGATGTCGTCGTCCAGCGGCAACTCCGGACGCAGATCCGGTGGTGTCGTGGCGATCGTCGCCTCGAACGGGTTGGTCAGCGGGTAGCCATAGCTGGCGGCGTCGATATCCACCGCCAGCGCGGACGCACTCAAGATAAGGCCGCTGAACAGCGCGGCGAAGCGCAAGGAACGGAGCATGACTAGATCCCTTAGAGGAAGGTGCCGATTGAAGTTCGCAGGCTATGACCACCGGCCGTGCGCCAAAGTGCCATGCTGCGGCACCAAACAGGCGGAATTCGGGGTAATAGTAGCTGGACGATACACGTTGCGAGGGCTTGCTGAACAGTTAACAGTTGTTAGTGCTTGCGAATGCCGGTCGGCAGATTAAGCTGGCCGCCGATTTCCGCAGATTGGAGTGCTCCATGTCCCGCCGCTTGCCCGTGATTGCGCTGCTCGTTTTGTTGCCGCTGTGGCTGGCCGCCAGCTATGCCGCGCGCTATGGCTTCATGGAAGACGGGCAGTGGGTCGGCATCTGTGTCGACGAGGCCAGTCGTTGGGAGTGCCTAGTGCGTTCGAACCTTGGGCTGATGATTCATTTCAAGGTGTTGGGCTGGGCAGCGGTGGGCGCGGCGGTTTTGGGCTTTATTGTGCCAGGGCGGGCAGGTTGGTGGCTGGCGGTGCTGGCGCTGGTGTTCGGCCTGCCGGCGCTGGCGTTGTACAACACGACGTTGGCGGTGTTTGCGGTGGTGATTGCCGGGTTGCGCCTGGTCCGCGAGTCCCGCAGCGCCTGACAGTCAGTCATCGCGGGCAAGCCCGCTCCCACAGGGGATTTGTGAACGCCACAGATCCAATGTGGGAGCGAGCCTGCTCGCGAAGAGGCCTGAACCGCTCTGATGATCAGAGGTTGCGAACCCGCAGGCAGCGCCACAACGCCACCACCATCAATCCACTCACCAACGCCCAGCCCCAGGCCTGCTGATTCAGCAGCCCTTCCTGATACAACTGCGGCGCAATCCCCGCACCGACGATAAAGGTCAGCAGAGCAATCTCCCGGCGCGGCACGCTTACCGGGCGGCACAGGTAGACCAACGCCGGCAGCACGAACGCCATGCTGGCGAAACTGCGATAGCGCGGATCGAAGACCATCTCCAGCATCATCACCGCTGCGGCAAAACCGGCGGCTGCGACCAGCCACCCGGCGCGACGCTCAAGGAAATCGAACGCGCGCGAACGCCAACCGCTGCGTGCACTCAACGTCAGCGCGGCATGCGCGAGCACCAGCAAATTCAACCCGGTGAGCAAACCGACCCACAGCCATTCACCGGCAAAGCGCGTGGTCAGCCGCGCCAGATCGGCCCAGGCGCCAATCGAGCAAGCAGCGACGGCGCCCAGCAGTGGCAGGACAAGCGCCGAACGTGTGCTGCGCACGCGTCCACCAAGCATCAGCGTGCCGAGGAAGATCAAGCCACCGACTGCCAGCCACTCCTTCCAGTACGGCACATTGCTCACCGGCCCGGCGAGTACGCCCTTGTCCTGCCGATCGGCATCGAACAGCCCCCAATAGCCGCCGACCGCACCCTCACTGCCGCGTTTCCACGGCTGATCAACAGCTTCAATCAAGTTGTAACGCCAGCCTTCCTGCTCGGCCATCGTCACGAAACCACGAATGAATTTCGCCTCGTTGACCCGGCTCGGCACGGCGGTTTCGCGCTGGCGGCCTTCGCTCGGCCAGCCGGTTTCGCCGATCATCACGTCCTTGGGCGCAAATTTGTGGCCGAACACCTGACGCACATCCGCCACATGCCGCAGCGCCACGTCGATGTTCGACGGATCGTCTTCCCAGTACGGCAGCAAGTGAATGGTCAGAAAGTCCACGGCCGGGGCGATTTCCGGATGCTTGAGCCAGAATTCCCAGACGTCGGCGTAGGTCACCGGTTGCTTGACCTGGCTTTTGACCTTGTTGATCAGCCGCGCCAGTTGCGCGCCAGTGACCTCTTTGCGCAGCAGCGCTTCGTTGCCGACAATTACGGCTGTGACCACGTCGGGGTTGGCATTGGCCGATTTGATCAGCAGCTCGACTTCCTGTTCGGTGTCGACCGGGTTGCTGTTGACCCAGGCGCCGATCATCAACTTCAGACCGTGTTTGCGCGCCAGATCGGGCAGGGCTTCGAGCCCGGTCATCGAGTAGGTGCGGATGCATTCAAAGCGTGTCGCCAGTAGTGCAAGGTCGGCGTCCATGCGCTCGGGGCGTAATTTGAACGGCACGTCGAACGGCGATTGGTCTTTGTCGAACGGTGTGTAGGAGGCGCATTGCAACTTGTGCGTCGGCGTCGCGGCATCCGGCAGGATCACCGGTTGGCCGAGGCCATACCAGAAACCGCCAAGGGCCAGGAGCCCGAGCAGGCAGGCGAACAGATAAGGCAGAAAAGGAAATCGGGACGTTGCGGACATGGTCAGGCCGAGTGGCTGCAAAGCGACGCATGTTACCTGCATTTATAGAAGGGCAGGTGGCTCGCAGGCGTTGTACATGCAAAGTTCGGGCGGATTGTCTGGCGTCAATTAATCTCGCTTGATTAATGGCTTTCTGATGTCGTTTCTCGCTGCCTTGAGGTCGCTGACAGAGCAGGTCGCCGGCCGCTTGAGGTTGATGATCAAACCATCAGTACCCTTTTTGAAAAATCGGCTGATGTTCGGTGTGTGAGGTCCGGCGTGATGGGGGCGCTGTGCACCATAACAATACGTTGACGATGCCCGGCATCCGTCGGGCGCAGCATTTCGGGGAAGTAAACGATGAAGATGCGACGACTTTTAGGCGCAGGTGCCGCTCTGGCGCTTGCGATGAGTTCCACTTTCGCCAACGCTGAAAAACAGACCCTGAACATCGGTTACGTTGACGGCTGGTCCGACAGCGTCGCGACCACTCACGTGGCGGCCGAAGTGATCAAACAGAAACTCGGTTATGACGTGAAGCTGCAGGCCGTCGCCACCGGGATCATGTGGCAGGGCGTGGCCACCGGCAAACTCGATGCGATGCTCTCGGCCTGGCTGCCCGTGACCCACGGTGACTACTGGACGAAAAACAAGGATCAGGTCGTCGATTACGGCCCGAACTTCAAGGACGCGAAAATCGGCCTGATCGTGCCGGAGTACGTCAAAGCCAAATCGATCGAAGACCTGAAAACCGACGACACTTTCAAAAACCGCATTGTCGGCATCGACGCCGGTTCAGGCGTGATGCTCAAGACCGATCAGGCGATCAAGGATTACGGTCTGGACAAGTACAGCCTCAAGGCCAGTTCCGGCGCCGGCATGATTGCCGAGTTGACCCGCGCCGAGAAGAAGAACGAATCCATCGCTGTCACCGGTTGGGTGCCGCACTGGATGTTCGCCAAGTGGAAGCTGCGCTTCCTCGACGACCCGAAAGGTGTGTATGGCCAGGCTGAAACCGTGAACAGCATCGGCAGCAAAGGCCTGGACGCCAAGGCGCCGGAAGTGGCCAAGTTCCTGAAAAACTTCCAGTGGGCGTCGAAAGACGAAATCGGCGAAGTCATGCTGGCGATTCAGGACGGTGCCAAGCCTGATGCAGCGGCCAAGGACTGGGTGGCCAAACACCCGGATCGTGTAGCTGACTGGACCAAATAATCTAAACACCGCCACACCCCCGTGGGAGCGAGCCTGCTCGCGAATGCAATCTGTCAGTTGATGCGATATCGACCGATAGGACGCCTTCGCGAGCAGGCTCGCTCCCACAGTTTTTTTCTGAGTACCGGAAAATGGCCAAAACATCATGGCCATCTACTACTAAGGTCGTCTGGAACCTCTCTCGCAGCCGCATACATTAGCTACGTTCCAACAATAATTTGTGCTGCGAGGATAAAAACAATGAACGACAGCATTTACCTCTCGATTCAAAACAGTCCCCGATTCAAGGAGCTGGTTCAGAAAAGGGAACGATTCGCCTGGATTCTCTCGGCAATCATGCTTGGGCTGTACTCCGCATTCATCCTGCTGATCGCATACGGGCCGCACGTGCTCGGGGCGAAACTCAGTCCTGAATCCTCGATCACCTGGGGCATCCCGATCGGTGTCGGCCTGATCATTTCAGCCTTCGTCCTGACCGGCATCTACGTGCGCCGCGCCAATGGCGAGTTCGACGACCTGAACAATGCGATTCTCAAGGAGGCTCAGCAATGATCCGGCGTCTACTGGCTCTATTGAGCGTTGCGGCTTTCGCGCCGAGTGTCTGGGCGGCTGACGCGTTGACGGAGGAGGTGGCCAAACAGCCGCTGAACATCCCGGCGATCCTGATGTTCGTGGCCTTCGTCGGCGCGACGTTGTACATCACTTACTGGGCTTCGAAGAAAAACAACTCGGCCGCCGATTATTATGCGGCGGGCGGCAAGATCACCGGTTTCCAGAACGGCCTGGCGATCGCTGGCGACTACATGTCGGCGGCGTCCTTTCTGGGTATTTCCGCGCTGGTGTTCACCTCGGGCTACGACGGCTTGATCTACTCGATCGGCTTCCTCGTCGGCTGGCCGATCATTCTGTTCCTGATCGCCGAACGCCTGCGCAACCTGGGTAAATACACCTTTGCCGACGTGGCGTCCTACCGCCTCGGGCAAACCCAGATTCGCACCCTGTCCGCCTGCGGCTCGCTGGTGGTGGTGGCGTTCTACCTGATCGCGCAAATGGTCGGTGCCGGCAAGCTGATCCAGCTGCTGTTCGGCCTCGATTACCACGTTGCGGTAATCCTGGTGGGCGTGCTGATGTGCATGTACGTGCTGTTCGGCGGCATGCTCGCGACCACTTGGGTGCAGATCATCAAGGCAGTGTTGCTGCTGTCCGGTGCCTCGTTCATGGCACTGATGGTAATGAAGCACGTGGGCTTCGACTTCAACACGCTGTTCTCCGAAGCGATCAAGGTTCACGCCAAGGGCGAAGCGATCATGAGCCCTGGCGGTCTGGTCAAGGATCCGATCTCGGCATTCTCGCTGGGTCTGGCACTGATGTTCGGTACCGCTGGCCTGCCGCACATTCTGATGCGCTTCTTCACCGTGAGTGACGCCAAGGAAGCGCGCAAGAGCGTGCTGTACGCTACCGGCTTCATTGGCTACTTCTACATCCTGACCTTCATCATCGGCTTCGGCGCGATCCTGCTGGTCAGCACCAACCCGGCCTTCAAAGATGCAGCGGGCGCCTTGCTCGGCGGCAACAACATGGCGGCGGTGCACCTGGCCAACGCGGTGGGCGGCAGCATCTTCCTAGGCTTCATCTCGGCAGTGGCGTTCGCAACCATTCTGGCTGTGGTAGCCGGTCTGACGCTGGCGGGTGCTTCGGCGGTTTCTCACGACCTGTACGCCAGTGTGATCAAGAAGGGCAAAGCCAACGAGAAGGATGAGATTCGCGTGTCGAAGATCACCACTATCGCCCTGGCGGTGCTGGCGATTGGTCTGGGCATTCTGTTCGAAAGCCAGAACATTGCGTTCATGGTTGGCCTGGCGTTCTCGATTGCGGCGAGCTGCAACTTCCCGGTACTGCTGCTTTCGATGTACTGGAAGAAGCTCACCACTCGCGGCGCTATGATCGGCGGCTGGCTCGGTCTGGTGAGTGCTGTTGGTCTGATGATCCTCGGCCCGACCATCTGGGTGCAGATTCTGCATCACGAGAAGGCGATCTTCCCTTACGAGTATCCGGCGCTGTTCTCGATGATGATTGCGTTCATCGGGATCTGGTTCTTCTCGATTACTGACAAGTCGGCGGCTGCGGACAATGAGCGGGCGCTGTTCTTCCCGCAGTTTGTGCGCTCGCAGACCGGGTTGGGGGCGAGTGGGGCGGTTTCGCACTAAGAGATCAGATGTAAGCT
>NZ_RAZO01000161.1:0-1375 GCF_004307535.1 Pseudomonas sp. Sample_9 | reverse complement strand
GAGCGGGCTTGCCCGCGATGGCGGTGGGTCAATCAAATCGACGTTGCCTGACACTGCGCATTCGCGAGCAAGCTCGCTCCCACATTTGGATTTGTGTGCACTCAGATTTTGAGCAGACCGCCGACCTCCTGTGGGAGCGAGCCTGCTCGCGAAAGCGGTGGGTCATTCAGATCATCATTGACTGACACTGCGCATTCGCGAGCAGGCTCGCTCCCACAGGGGGCTAGGGTGTCAGGACTATTCGGGATACCCGGTGATTTTGCGGATGCTTTGGTATAGCGGTTTGAGCTGCCGATACATGCGCAGATAGACGTCTTTGTACAGTTGCTGGTAAATCTCCTGCGCCTCGGGTTGTGGGTTAAAGACCGCTCCCACGCGAGTCATCGCCGCAATGGCCGATGGAAAATCCCGATGCAATCCCAACCCCACCGCACAGCAAATCGCCGCCCCCAACCCGGACGCTTCATACACATGCGGGCGCTCTGCCGGCAGGCCGAAGATGTTGGCGGTCAGTTGCATGGCGGCGTCACTTTGTGAGCCGCCGCCGGCGACGCGCAGACGCTGGATCGAGACCTTTGAGCGTCGCTCGATGTTCTCCATGCCTTGGCGCAGCGCGTAGGCCAGGCCTTCGAGAATTGCCCGGTAGATGTGCGCGCGGGTGTGTACGTCGCCGAAGCCGATCATCGCGCCCTTGGCTTCCACGCCCGGTTCGCGGATGCCCGGTGACCAGTAGGGTTGCAGCATCAGGCCCATCGAACCCGGCGGCACCGCGTTGACCAGCGCGTCGAACAGTTGCTCCGGTTCGATGCCCTGTTCTTTTGCCTGTTGCATCTCGCGCAGGCCGAATTCGTTCTTGAACCAGCTGACCATCCAGTAGCCGCGATAGATCATCACTTCGCAGTTGTACTGATCGGGCACGGCCGAGGGGTACGGCGGGATCAGCGGGACGATTTCCAGGTAGCGCGAGCGGGTGCTGGTGATCGTCGCGGTGGTGCCGTAGGACAGGCACACGGTGCGCGCGTCGACCGCGCCGGAGCCGATTACTTCGCAGGCCTTGTCTGCGCCTGCGGCAATCAGCGGCAGGCCTTCGGGAATGCCGGTGTGGCGCGCGGCTTCGGCGCTGATGTAGCCGAGGGTTTCGCCGGGTTTGTGCAGGGTCGGCAACTGCTCGGGGCGCACCGCCAGTGCCTGCCATTTCCAGTCGCGCGGCGCCGCCCATTTCAGCCGTTTGAAGTCGAAGGGCAGATAGCCGACGCAACAGCCGACCGAATCGACGAAGCGCCCGCACAGGCGATGAGTGAGAAAACCCGAGAGCAGCAAAAACTTGTCGGTCGCCGCCCACACTTCGGGCTGATGCCGGGCGATCCAGTTGGCC
>NZ_RAZO01000092.1:0-15093 GCF_004307535.1 Pseudomonas sp. Sample_9 | reverse complement strand
ACCTTCGCCCCGGTATCGACCTGCCCGGCCAGCGCTTCGATCAGGCTGCCGACCTTGGCGGAAGTACGAGTGTTCTCATCGGTGGCCTGACGAATATCGACAACCTGCTTCAGCGCCGCCTGCATTGCCTGACTTTCCGACTGCGCCTCGTCTGCCATTTGCGACAGCGCGCGAAGGCTTTCTGCAACTTCATCGCGCTGCATTCCGGCAGCCGCATCGGCGCCAGCGTTGCGCAAAGTCATCGCGCCGATTTCCACGCCAGTGCGCTGAGCGACATCGCCCGCCTCGCGTACGATCGGCTGCAATTTATCCACAAAGCGATTGACCGCCGAGGCCATGTCGCCGATTTCATCCTTGCTGTTGATCTGCACACGCTTGGTCAGATCGCCCTCGCCCGCTGCCAGATCGTCCATCGCCGCATTGAGCATTTTCAGACGATTGACCACACGATGACCGAGCACCACGGCCAGCAACAGCAGCACGCCGCAACCGACCAGTGCCAGGCCAAGGCCGATACGCCAGCGCAGTGTCGCGGCAGCGTCTTGAACGGTTTGTGCGGTGTTGGCTTTCATTTCGCCAGCGGTGCCCTGCGCCGATTGCAGGCGCGCCTGCATTGCCTTGGCGCTGTCCGCCGCTGCGCCTTTGAGGCTGTCGCCGACCAATTGATCGCTGCTGGCAATTAGCGCGAGGAAGCGCTTGTCGAGCTCGGCGAGATCGGTTTCTACCGAGGCCGTGGACACGCCCATCAGCACTTTGCCGATTTCCACGCCATTGGGATTGATCGAGGCTTCGAGGTAGTAAACCGAAGGATCGTTTTTCGCCGCATCGAGTACTTTATCCAGCGCACGCTCGCCCTGACCTTTTTCCAGCAAGGCCTTGTTGATCGGATTTTCACGGTTGAGATAACGGGTCAGATGCTGGCCGGTGGCGTCGTCATACACCACGAACAGCACGTTGGGATTGCGCTGGGCGCGACGGGCGAACTCCGACAGCGTCGGCACGTCGCTGTCCCACATCGCACGCGGCGCTACGGATGCAAGCAACTGCGCCATGTCGTTGGCCGAATCCTTTAGATCCTTTTCCAGCGTCGCCCGCAGTTGCGCCTGCTCTTCTTTGAGGCGTGTGGACAGGCCAGCCGTGAGGCGCTGACGAGTGCTGGCCGATAACGCATCAAGACTTGAAGTGACTTCACGCCCCGCCTGCTCCAGCTCACCGGAGAGTTTCTGGCTGTCGGCACCCAAGCGCACAGCCAGATCAGCTTCGAGCGCCGTGACCGTGCTCCGCGTCAGGGCAACCGCCACCAACACCTGCACCAAAAGGGCGATACCAAGGGTAACGAACACCGGCCGCAACAAACGGCTTTGTAACAGTGAGAGAACGGCTGACACTTTAAATCCCTCTACTTCTGACGCCATTAATTTGATGGCACTCTTGTAGACAGATTCACAGCAAAGGTCATGCCGTCCAACAGGCATAAACGACAAAGGCCCCGATTAAGGGGCCTTTGTTTTTTACATCAACAACTTATCAAGCGAACGGATGACGCAGAACGATGGTTTCGTTGCGGTCCGGGCCCGTCGAAATAATGTCGATCGGCGCGCCGATCAACTCTTCAACGCGTTTGATGTAGGCACGAGCATTGGCCGGCAGCTCTTCCAGGGTCTTGGCACCCACGGTCGATTCGCTCCAGCCCGGCACTTCTTCGTACACCGGCTGCAGGCCGACATAGCTGTCAGCGTCGGTCGGCGCAACGGCGTTGCCCTGCGCATCTTTATAGCCAACGCAGATGTTGATGGTTTCCAGACCGTCGAGTACGTCCAGCTTGGTCAGGCAGATGCCCGAAATGCTGTTCACGTCGATAGCGCGACGCAGGATGACGGCGTCAAACCAGCCGCAACGACGGGCACGGCCGGTGGTGGCGCCGAACTCGTGACCTTGCTTGGCCAGGTGCGCACCGACTTCGTCAAACAGCTCGGTCGGGAACGGGCCGGAACCGACGCGAGTGGTGTAGGCCTTGGTGATGCCCAGGATGTAGTCCAGGAACATCGGACCAACGCCCGAACCGGTCGCCACGCCACCCGCGGTGGTGTTGGAGCTGGTCACGTACGGGTAGGTGCCGTGGTCGATGTCGAGCAACGAACCTTGCGCGCCTTCGAACATGATGTCCTTGCCGGCACGACGCAGGTCGTGCAGCTCGGCAGTCACGTCGAGCATCAGCGGCTTGAGCAGCTCAGCGTATTCCTTGCACTCGGCCAGGGTCTTTTCGAACTCGATGGCTGGTTCCTTGTAGTAACCGACCAGCATGAAGTTGTGGTAATCCACCAGTTCACGCAGCTTGTCTTCGAAGCGCGGCATGTTCAGCAGGTCGCCGACACGCAGGCCACGACGGGCAACCTTGTCTTCGTAAGCCGGGCCGATGCCGCGACCGGTAGTACCGATCTTCAGCTCGCCACGGGCCTTTTCACGGGCCTGGTCCAGCGCAACGTGGAAGGACAGGATCAGCGGGCAGGACGGGCTGATACGCAGGCGCTCGCGCACCGGTACGCCTTTCTCTTCCAGCTTGGTGATCTCGCGCAGCAGGGCGTCAGGTGCAACCACCACGCCGTTGCCGATCAGGCATTGCACGCCTTCGCGCAGCACGCCCGACGGAATCAGGTGCAAGACGGTTTTCTCGCCGTCGATCACCAGCGTGTGACCCGCGTTGTGGCCACCCTGGTAGCGCACTACGGCGGCAGCATGTTCGGTCAGCAGATCAACGATCTTGCCTTTGCCCTCATCACCCCACTGGGTGCCCAGGACTACGACATTCTTACCCATAACACTTGTCCTCATTCGCGCAAACTTGGTGCCGGCGATGGCCGGCAGGAAAACTCAAGAAGCCAGTGGCGATACTTGCCAAAGCCCGTTCTGCTGAATCAATTGCCGGTCGCAGTCCGCATCACGGGCGGCGGCCAAAGGTTGTCCAGGCAAGGCCTGAACGACACGCTGACCCTCACTGCGCAACTGGCAAACCTGCTGCCAGAGTGCCGCATCCGTACTGTCAGGCATCCAGATACCGCCAGACGGTAGCTCGATCTCAGCACGCCCCAGGGTCACCAGGGTTTTCAAATCGGTAGAGAAACCAGTCGCCGGACGGGCGCGACCGAAGTCGGCACCGATGTCATCGTAACGACCGCCCTGAGCGATGGACTGGCCAACGCCCGGCACGAACACCGCGAACACCACACCGGTGTGGTAGTGGTAGCCGCGCAACTCGCCGAGGTCGAAATACAGCGGCAGCTGCGGGAAGCGCACGGAAAGACGCTCGGCGATCGCCAGCAGATCTTCCAGCGCCGCCAGCACCGGCGCCGGCGCATTGGCCAGACGCTCGCGGGCAGCGCTCAACACTTCACGGCCGCCACACAGATCAACCAGTGCGCGCAGCATGCCCGACAGATCGGCCGGCAGGCCTTCGGTCAGGGTAATCACTTCATCGATGGCCTTGCGCTGCAGGGCATCGAACAACTGCTGCTCGACTTCACCGGACAGACCAGCGGCACGCGCCAGACCACGGTAGATGCCGACATGGCCGAGGTCCATGTGCACGTCCGGCACATCGGCCAGCTGCAGCATGGCCAGCATCAGGCTGATGACTTCGACATCGCTGCTCGGGCTGGCGTCGCCGTACAGCTCGGCGCCCAGCTGGATCGGGCTGCGCGAGGACGACAATGCACGCGGCTGAGCATGCAGGACGCTGCCGGCGTAGCACAGACGGCTCGGGCCTTCGCGACGCAGGGTGTGCGCATCGATGCGCGCCACTTGCGGCGTGATGTCGGCGCGGAAACCCATCTGCCGGCCCGATTGCGGGTCGATGACCTTGAAGGTACGCAGATCCAGGTCCTGGCCCGCGCCGGTCAGCAGGGATTCCAGGTACTCGATATGGGGAGTCACGACGAACTCGTAACCCCAGCTCTGGAACAGATCCAACACCTGACGACGCGCGACTTCAATGCGCGCCGCCTCCGGTGGCAGTACTTCTTCGATGCCATCTGGCAGCAGCCAGCGGTCTACCGTTGCCATTACGCCATTCCCCTTTGATCCGGGCGGCCAGCACTAGGCGAGCCTTGAGTGAAGCAGAAAATGACCGGGGCGTTCAAAACGCACGCGCATGAACGACGCAGCGAAAGGCCGGCTGGCGGCTTCGCCCATCACTTTCCTCGAAAAACGCCCGGGCTATTCAAACCCGATGTCTGCAACAAAAACAGCAATCAAACGTGCAGACGCAAAAAAGCCGGGAATTTCCCGGCTGCCGCATCATACACACGTTTTCCGAAAGGATCACCCCGCCCGAGGTTTTAGCCGCCGGGCGGACTGATTCAGGTCAACGTCGTATCAAGGTTTGGCTTTTTCCAGATAACGGAAGAAGTCGCTACTTGGGTCGAGGACCAGGACGTCGGATTTGTTCGCGAAGCTTTCACGGTAGGCACGCAGGCTACGGTAGAAACCGTAGAACTCCTGGTCCTGGCCGTAGGCCTTGGAGTAGATCGCAGCAGCCTGGGCGTCACCGTCACCGCGAACCTCTTCGGATTCACGATAGGCTTCGGCCAGCAGCACGCGGCGTTGACGATCGGCGTCGGCACGGATGCCTTCGGCCAGCTCGTTACCCTTGGCGCGGTGCTCGCGAGCTTCACGCTCACGCTCGGTGCTCATACGCTCGAACACGCTGCGGTTCACTTCCTTCGGCAGATCGATGGCCTTGACCCGGACATCGACCACTTCGATACCCAGCTCTTTTTCCGCCATCTTGTTCAGCGACGCAGTGATGTCAGCCATCAGCGCATCACGCTCACCCGACACCACTTCGTGCAGGGTGCGCTTGCCGAACTGGTCACGCAGACCGGATTCGAGACGACGGGACAAACGCTCGTCGGCGATCTGCTTCAAACCCGAAGTCGCGGTGTAGAAGCGCTCGGCATCTTTGACCCGCCACTTGGCGTAGGCATCGACCATCACGGCTTTCTTTTCCAGAGTCAGGAAGCGTTGCGTCGGTGCATCCAGCGTCAGCAGACGCGCGTCGAATTTGCGCACCTGGTTGACGTAAGGCACTTTCACATGCAGACCCGGCTGGACATCGGCCTGAACCACACGACCGAATTGCAGCAGCACCGCGCGCTCGGTCTGAGCGACGATATAGAAGCAATTCCAGCCCACCAGTACCACAACGACGCCAACGATCAGGGCGATCAGCGATTTATTGCTCATCAGCGGGTCTCCCTTGTACGCGTCTGCGGCACGTCGGTGACATGCGGCGTGACGTCCGTGTTGTTGCTGGCGGCCGAACCGGTCACCGGTGCATTACCCGAACTGTTCTGGATCATCTTGTCCAACGGCAGGTAGAGCAGATTGCTCTGGCCGTTCTTGTTGCCGGTCACGAGGACCTTGCTGGTGTTGCTGAAGACTTCCTGCATGGTGTCCAGGTACAGACGCTCGCGGGTGACTTCAGGTGCCTTGCGATACTCGGCGACCAGTTTGGTGAAGCGATCGGCCTCACCCTTGGCGCGCGAGATGGTCTCGTCGCGATAACCGTTGGCATCTTCGATGATGCGCTGGGCCTGACCACGGGCTTCCGGTACCACGCCGTTGGCGTAGGTTTCGGCCTGGTTGCGCGAACGCTGCTCGTCTTCACGGGCGCGGATCACGTCATCGAAGGCTTCCTGTACTTCACGCGGTGCCGCTGCGCTCTGTACGTTGACCTGGGTGACGGTGATACCGGTGCGATAGGTATCGAGGAAACGTTGCAGACGCTCCTTGATTTCGCTGGCCATCAATTCACGACCTTCGGTCAGCACCTGGTCCATGGCGGTGGAACCGACCACGTGACGTAGTGCACTTTCAGTCGCGTGTTGCAGGCTGATTTCCGGCTGATCGACGTTCAGCACGAAGTCCTGCAGGTTGCTGATCTTGTACTGCACGGTCAGCGGCACTTCGACGATGTTCTCGTCTTCAGTCAGCATCTGGCCCTGCTTGGTGTACGCACGCTCACGCGTCACGTTCTCCATGTACTTCTTGTCGATCGGCGGGAAATAGATATTCAGGCCCGGCCCCACGGTTTCGTAGTACTTGCCGAAGCGCAGCACCACGGCTTGCTCCTGCTCGTCGACGACGTAAACCGCGCTGTACAGCCAAACGGCGGCCAACACGACCAAGCCGATGCCGAGCAGGCCGCCAAAGCCGCCACTCTTGCCCGGACCACCGCCGTCGTCACCACCACGTTTCTTACCACCACCGAACAACCCGTTCAGGCTTTCCTGCAGCTTTCGGAAGGCCTCGTCGAGATCCGGTGGTCCCTTGCGGTCGCCGTTATTGCGGCGCTTGCCACCCCAGGGATCCTGATTATTCGAGTTGCCACCCGGCTCATTCCAAGCCATAGCGCTCTCCATCTGATAAAGCAAAGACGCACCCACGGCGCGCCGACCAATGCTACAGAATGCCTGCCGTTGCGGCACAACCGCTTTGTCAGGCTTTTATTGCAAAGTGTGTTGCTCGATGAATTCCATCGGCTGCAATCCTTCGCGGCTTACCAATCGATTCAGCTCGATCCGGGGCAAACGAACGGCCAGCAGGCTGACACCTTCTTCATCGTATTCTTCTTTCTGCACCGCCCCGAGTTCGAAGAACTGCGCACGCAGCCGAGCGAAGCGTTGCGGCAAGCGCAAGGTACCGACGAACAGATCACTGCCGAGCAACTCGGCGATGGCCTGTTCAAGCAACTCCAGACCGCTACCATCACGCGCCGAAAGCCAGACCCGTTGCGGCTTGCCATCGGCATCGCGCTGGATCTGCGGCTCGACGCCTTCGAGCAAATCGAGTTTGTTATAGACCTCGAGGATCGGCAAGTCCTGGGCACCAATCTCGCCCAGCACCACCATCACCTGCTCGATCTGCAACATGCGATCCGGTTCGGCCGCATCGATCACGTGCAACAGCAGGTCGGAATTGCTCGACTCTTCGAGCGTAGACCGAAATGCCTCGACCAGCTTGTGTGGCAGGTGACGAATGAAACCCACGGTGTCGGCGAGGACAATCGGACCGAGGTCGTCAAGCTCCAGCCGGCGCAGGGTCGGGTCGAGTGTGGCGAACAGTTGATCGGCCGCGTACACCTCGGACTTCGTCACGTTGTTGAAGAGTGTCGATTTGCCGGCGTTGGTGTATCCCACCAGCGAAACGGTAGGAATGTCCGCACGGGATCGGCCACGGCGCGACTGCTCGCGCTGACTGCGCACCTTCTCCAGCCGCCCCTTGATCTGACGCAGGCGAACCCGCAGCAGACGGCGGTCGGTTTCCAGCTGGGTTTCGCCCGGACCGCGCATACCGATACCGCCACCCTGACGTTCAAGGTGAGTCCAGCCGCGAACCAGCCGCGTGCTCATGTGGTCAAGCTGGGCCAGTTCGACCTGCAGCTTGCCCTCATGGGTGCGTGCGCGTTGGGCAAAAATATCGAGAATCAGCCCGGTGCGGTCGATCACGCGACACTCGAAAACACGTTCGAGGTTGCGTTCCTGACTGGGCGTGAGGATGTGATTGAAAATCACCAGATCGGCTTCTTCAGCCTTGACCAGGTCGCGCAGTTCTTCGACCTTGCCGCTGCCGATCAGATATTTGGCGGTTGGCCGATGACGCGGCACGTTAAAAAACGCGACGGTCTCGGCGCCAGCCGAATTTGCCAACTCCTGAAACTCCTGCGGATCTTCGCGCGCCTCAGGGTCCTGTCCATCCAAGTGAACGAGGATGACTCGTTCACCACCACCGTGGCGCTCAAAGAACAAAGGAGACTCCTATCAGGCGTTACCCGGCGCTGCATCGGCATCGCCCTGTTCGTTTTCGGTTGCGCTAGGCAGACGAATTGGACGAACCGGCACGACGGTCGAGATAGCGTGTTTGTAGACCATCTGGCTTACGGTGTTTTTCAGCAGGATCACGAACTGGTCGAACGACTCGATCGTCCCTTGCAGCTTGATACCGTTGACCAGGTAGATGGAAACCCCGACTTTCTCTTTACGTAAAGTGTTCAGGTAAGGGTCTTGTAGCGAATGCCCTTTTGACATGTGCCGCACTCCTTTAAGGATTCAATAATAAAAACAGGTAAATTCAGATGGCTTCGGCCGTCACACCCCCAAGGATAGACGGCAATTGCAAGGACTCAGCTCAATATGGAGATGGTCCCAAGGTATTTCAAGGCGCGTGGCAGATTGTCGCAATCAAGACTGTCCAGCCAGTGCAAATCGTCCCAGCTGCGCAGCCAGGTAAACTGGCGTTTGGCCAATTGGCGCGTGGCGATGATGCCCCGCTCCTGCATCTGGGCCAATGTCAGCTTGCCGTCCAGGTAATCCCAGACTTGGCGGTAGCCTACCGCACGTATAGACGGCAACCCCGAATGCAGGTCACTTCTCTTACGCAGGGCTACGACCTCGTCGATGAATCCCTGTTCCAACATATTTGTGAATCTTTGTTCAATTCGCTGGTGCAGAACCTGGCGATTCGCCGGAGCAATGGCCAAGTTCGCGACAGTATAGGGCAATTGTTGGCGTCCCGAAGCGGCTGCTTCAGTACTTTGCGCAGATTGTTGCTCGCGCAGGGCGGTCATGCTCTGCCCGCTGACTCGATACACTTCCAGCGCCCGACTCAAGCGCTGCGGGTCATTGGGATGAATGCGCGCCGCCGACACCGGATCAATTTGCGCCAACTGCTCGTGCAGCGCTTGCCAGCCGAGGCGTGCAGCTTCTGCCTCGATCTGCGCACGGACCTCAGGATCGGCCGCCGGCATGTCCGCCAGACCTTCAACCAAAGCCTTGTAATAGAGCATGGTGCCGCCAACCAGCAGCGGGATCTTTCCTCGCCCAGTGATTTCGGCCATGGCCTGCAACGCGTCGCGACGGAAATCGGCAGCGGAATACGCTTCAGCGGGGTCGAGGATGTCGATCAGCCGGTGCGGGTATTGCGCCAGCAACTCTTTCGAAGGCTTGGCTGTGCCGATGTCCATGCCGCGGTAGACCAGCGCCGAATCGACACTGATCAATTCGCACGGCAGCACCTTGGTCAGCTCGATGGCCAGATCGGTCTTGCCCGCAGCGGTCGGGCCCATCAGGAAAATCGCTGGAGGAAGCTGGCTCATCAACGACCGCGCAGGAACAGTTTGTCCAGATCGTCCAGGCCCAACTGGGTCCAGGTCGGTCGGCCATGGTTGCATTGACCGCTGCGCTCGGTGTTTTCCATGTCGCGCAGCAGGCCGTTCATTTCCGGCAGGGCCAGACGCCGGTTGGCGCGGATCGCGCCGTGGCAGGCCATGGTGCCGAGCAATTCGTTGAGGTGCGCCTGGATACGGTCGCTGGTGCCGTACTCCATCAAATCCGAAAGCACGTCGCCGACCAGTCGATTGGCTTCGGCTTGCTTGAGCAATGCGGGAATCTGCCGGATCGCCAAGGTTTCCGGCCCCAGGCGCTGCAATTCAAAACCAAGGCGCTGAAACCAAGCGGCGTGTTCTTCAGCACAATCGGCCTCGCGCTGACTCACGGCCAGCGACTCCGGCACCAGCAACGGCTGGCCACTAAGACCTTCGCTGGCCATGGCGATCTTCAGGCGTTCGTACATGATTCGTTCGTGGGCGGCATGCATGTCCACCAGCACCAGACCATGGGCGTTCTCGGACAAAATATAGATGCCCTTGAGCTGCGCCAGTGCATAGCCGAGCGGCGGGATATCTTCCTGACCGGTCGGCAGCGCGCTGGCATTGGCTTCAGGCAGCGGCGCGAAGAACTCCTTGTAAGCAGCTTGCGCCTCGGCAGCGGGCACCACCGATTGCGGACGCGGCGTGTATTGATACTGATAAGCGCCGCCAGCGCTGGCACCAGACGCAGTGTTGAACGCCGGTTGCGCCTGCGGCTGCTCCAGCAGCGCATTGGCGGCCAGACGCATCTCGCCTTGCGGGCCGAACTCACCCGCCTCGATGCCAGTTGGCCGAACAATCGCCGTGGTGACCGAGCCGGCCAGTTGATCTTCCGGACGCACATCGCCCAACGCGCGGTGCAGCGTGCCATACAGGAAATCGTGGACCATGCGCCCGTCACGGAAGCGCACTTCGTGCTTGGTCGGGTGCACGTTGACATCTACCGCCGCCGGATCGACCTCGAAAAACAGCGCGAAGGTCGGGTGCCGGCCATTGAACAGCACATCGCGATAAGCCTGACGCACCGCGTGGGCGACCAGTTTGTCGCGCACTGCCCGACCGTTCACAAAGAAATACTGCAAGTCAGCCTGGCTACGGTTGAAGGTCGGCAAACCGACCCAGCCCCACAGATGCAAGCCATTGCGTTCGATCTCGATCGGCAACGCCTGCTCAAGAAAACCCGAACCGCAGATCGCCGCCACCCGCCTTGCGCGGGCTGCATCATCGTGGGCCTCGTGCAGGCTGAGGATGGTCTTGCCGTTGTGGCGCAGATGAAAAGCCACGTCGAAGCGCGCCAGCGCCAGACGCTTGATCACTTCCTGCAGGTGATCGAATTCGGTTTTTTCGGTCTTGAGGAATTTACGCCGGGCCGGAGTGTTGAAGAACAGGTCGCGGACTTCCACCGAAGTGCCCACCGGATGCGCCGCCGGCTGCACGCGCGGCGCCATGTCCCGGCCTTCAGTCTCGACCTGCCAGGCCTGGTCGGCATCGCGGGTACGCGAGGTCAGGGTCAGACGCGCCACGGAGCTGATCGACGCCAGCGCCTCGCCACGGAAACCCAGGCTCATCACCTGTTCGAGGTCTTCGAGGTTGCGAATCTTGCTGGTGGCGTGACGAGCTAGGGCCAGCGGCAGGTCATCGGCGGAGATGCCGCTGCCGTCGTCGCGCACGCGCAGCAACTTGACGCCGCCCTGTTCGACATCGACATCAATACGCCTGGCGCCAGAGTCGAGGCTGTTTTCCAGCAGCTCCTTGATCACCGAAGCCGGGCGCTCAACCACCTCACCGGCGGCAATCTGGTTCGCCAGTCGCGGGCTGAGCAGCTCGATGCGCGCCGTGTTCAATACCTGGTTCATTCTTTGGACGCCAGTTCGGTGCCTGGAATGGTCAGGTGCTGACCGACTTTCAGCTCATCGCTTTTCAGGTTGTTGGCGGCACGCAAGGTGGCCGGCGAAACCTGATAGCGCACGCCGATCATCGCCAGGGTTTCCCCCGGGCCGACACGGTGGTCACGCGGTCCTTGGGCGATCTTGCCGGAATCACGCAGCCAGGCGATGTAGGTGCCCGGTGGTGGATTCTGCTGGAAGAACTGACGCACGCCGCTGCTGATCGAACGGGCCAGCGCTTGCTGGTGGCTCGATGCGGACAGTTTGTTCGCTTCGTTGGCGTTGGAGATAAAACCGGTTTCGACCAGGATCGACGGGATGTCCGGCGACTTCAGCACCATGAAGCCGGCCTGTTCCACGCGCTGTTTATGCAGCGGCGTGACGCGACCGATGTTGGTCAGCACCTTTTGCCCGACATTGAGGCTGGAAGTCAGCGACGCGGTCATCGACAGGTCGAGCAGCACGCCGGCGAGCATGCGGTCCTTGTCATCAAGGCTGACGTTGCCGGCACCGCCGATCAGGTCGGAACGGTTTTCACTGTCGGCCAGCCAACGGGCGGTTTCGGACGTAGCGCCACGATCGGACAGGGCGAACACCGAAGCACCGAAAGCTGCTGCGGACGGCGCGGCGTCGGCGTGGATCGAGACGAACAGGTCGGCGCCCTTCTTGCGTGCGATTTCGGTTCGCCCGCGCAATGGAATGAAGTAGTCGCCGGTACGGGTCAGCTCGGCGCGGAAGCCTTTCATGCCGTTGACCTGACGCTGCAGCTCGCGGGCGATCTGCAGCACCACGTCTTTCTCGCGCTGGCCGCGCGAACCGGACGCGCCCGGGTCTTCACCACCGTGGCCGGCGTCGATCACCACAATGATGTCGCGCTTGCCGGCCGGGGCTGGCGGCAACTTGATCGCCGGCTCAGTCGGGGTAACCGGCACTGCCGGCACAGTCGCCACCGACGGCGTCGGGGCCGGCGGCGGCGCGGCATCGGCCGGGTTGTCGAACAGATCGACCACCAGACGGTTGCCGTACTGCGCGTTCGGCGCCAGCGAGAAGCTTTTCGGGGTGACGGCTTTTTTCAGGTCGATGACCACGCGCAGGTCGGTCGGCGTGCGCTGGGCTGAGCGCATCGCGGTGATCGGCGTATTCGCGGTCTGCACGTTCAACGGCGCGCCGAGGGTGGCGCCGTTTATGTCGATGACCAGCCGGTCCGGGGCTGTCAGGGTGAAAACGCTGTGCTGCACCGGGCCGCTGAGGTCAAAGACCAGTCGCGTGTTGTCCGGCGCCCGCCACAGGCGCACGCTGTTGACCTTTGAATCGGCCACAGCGTTGACGGTTACTGCCATCAACATCAGTCCAGCGGCAGCCACCAACGCGCGAAAGCGCATACCAAACCCCATCATTTAATTGGATTCCAATGCCAAAGCGGCACACCAGGCCTCGCCACGCGAGCCCTGGGCTAAAATTTTCAGCGAACGCCCGCTGTCTTGCGGGCCAATGGTAATGGTCAGGTCAGGCTTTGGCAAAAAGCCTGCACCTTTATCGGGCCACTCGATCAGGCACAGGGCATCGTCTTCGAAGTAGTCGCGGATACCGAGAAACTCCAGTTCCTCGGGATCGACCAGGCGATAGAGGTCGAAGTGGAAGGCACGAATGTCACCGATCTCGTAGGGCTCGACCAATGTGAAGGTCGGACTTTTTACCGCGCCAACATGCCCCAAACCGCGAATGATGCCCCGCGACAGCGTGGTTTTGCCCATACCCAGATTGCCTTCGAGAAAAATCAGGCCATGGCCCTGGGTGACGCGGGCGATCCGTGCGCCAAAGTCGCTCATCGCCTGTTCATCGGCCAGGTACAGGGTTACTTCAGACACGGTGCTTGCTCCTCCAACAACTGACGAATGGCTGGAATCAGATCACTGGCCGCCAGCCCACGGCCGAATTTGCCTTGTTGCATACCCGCGTTGGCATGCAGCCAGACGGCCAGGCATGCCGCATCGAACGCGTCCATGCCTTGGGCCAGCAATGCGCCGGCCAGACCGGCCAGCACATCGCCGAGCCCGCCCGTGGCCATCGCCGGATGGCCCTGATGACAGAGGGCCAGACGCCCGTCTGGATGGGCGATCAGACTGCCGGCACCTTTCAGAACCACTACCGCTGAATACTTTTTGCTCAACGCCAGAGCAGCGGCCGGGCGATCGGCCTGCACCTCGGTGGTGCTGACGCCAAGCAAGCGCGCCGCTTCACCCGGATGCGGGGTGATCACGCAATCCTTGGGCAACTGGACAAAATCGCTGGCCAGCAGGTTCAACGCGTCAGCGTCCCACACTTGCGGCAACGTGGCATTGGCGGCTGCCGACAATAGGGCACGGCCCCAACTGGCCTGACCGAGTCCCGGCCCGACCACCAATACCGAAACCTTTTCCAGCAGACCCATCAGTTGATTGGCTGACGAGGTGCCGAGAGCCATCGCCTCCGGCACGCGGGTTAGCGCCGCAGGGACATGTTCGGGACGGGTCGCCAGCGAGACCATGCCCGCGCCGCCGCGCAAGGCCATTTCAGTGCTGAGCAGAATCGCCCCGCCGAAACCATGATCGCCACCAATCAGCAGCACATGGCCAAAGCGGCCCTTGTGCGAGGTCGCCGCGCGCGGCGCAAGTGCTGGAAGATTAGCGGCGCTCAGGCGTTGAGCGCAGACGGGAATGTCACTGAAAATTTCGTCGGTGGCTTGCAAGTCGTTGAACACCAGTTCGCCGATATGATCCGCCGCATCGCCGGTCAACAGCCCGACCTTCATACCAATGAATGTCACCGTGAGATCGGCGCGGACCGCGACACCCAGTTCACGCCCGGTATCGGCACATAGCCCGGAAGGAATATCGACCGCCGCTACCGGCAAACCGCAGGCGTTGATCGCCTTGATCGCCGATGCATAGGGCTCACGCACTTCGCCGCTCAGGCCTGTGCCGAGCAAGGCATCGAGGACGACACCGTGCAGCTCGCTTTGCGCCTGCCAGCCTTGCACCACAACACCTGCGGCCACCGATTCGACATGGGCCAGCGCGGCATCACCCTGCAAACGCTGCGGATCGCCGACGGCGAGAACGCGCACCATCCAACCGGCCCGCAGCGCCAGCCCGGCCACCAGATAACCGTCGCCAGCGTTGTTGCCGTGCCCGGCGAGCACGGTCAGTTCGTTCGCTGCCGGCCACTTGCGCACCAGTGCGCGCCACGTCGCGCGGGCGGCGCGTTGCATCAATTCGAAGCCCGGCGTGCCGGCGGCGATCAGCCGCGCGTCGAGTTCGCGCACCTGCGCGGCGCGGTACAGCGCGTCGGGTAATTCATCTTTCGTCTGCGGCATGCGTCTTCGGGCTCCGATGTCTGGCAGAATTATACGCACCTCAGCTCCGGTTTCTCTCGCCTCATGTCCGCCATCACCACAGACCTGCCCGCCCTCGCCCAATCGATCAAGGATTGGGGCCGCGAGCTGGGCTTCCAGCAAGTCGGCATCAGCGGTCTGGACCTGGCCGAACACGAGCAGCATCTGCAGCGCTGGCTCGAGGCCGGCTACCACGGCGACATGGACTACATGGGCGCCCATGGCAGCAAACGCTCGCACCCCGACGAGCTGGTGCCGGGCACGTTGCGCGTGGTTTCCCTGCGCATGGACTACTTGCCGGGCGATACCGAAATGGCCAAACGCCTGGCTGAACCGGAAAAGGCTTACGTGTCGCGCTATGCCTTGGGCCGCGATTACCACAAATTGATCCGTAAACGTGTTCAACAATTGGCCGACAGGATCCAGGCAGAGATCGGCCCGTTCGGTTTTCGTGCCTTTGTCGACAGCGCGCCGGTGCTGGAAAAAGCCATCGCCGAACAGGCCGGGCTGGGCTGGATCGGCAAAAACACCCTTGTACTGAATCGCAAGGCCGGCAGTTATTTCTTCCTCAGCGAGTTGTTCGTCGACCTGCCGTTGCCGGTGGATGAACCGCATAGCAGCGAACATTGCGG